>JAYTFQ010000473.1:0-2875 GCA_043734225.1 Anaerolineales bacterium
CCGGCAAGCCGGAGAGCAGCTTTGCCCAGCCGGCCGGGCTGGCGCGGGCCGAGGTGTGCGTGCCCTCTGGCCTGCTGCCCACTGGCCTGTGCCCGCGCACGCGCAGCGAGTGGTTCTTGAACGGCACGGTGCCCACGCAGCCGGATAATCTGTATCAGTCCTTTCCGCTCGACACGCGCACCGGCGGCCTGGCCGCGCCCAGCACCCCGGTCCAATTTGTGATCAGCAAGACCTTCCTGGTGCTACCGCCCGCCGCCCGTGATTGGGCCATCCAAAACGGCATCCCCCAGCCGCCGGCCGGCGCGCTGGCCGTGCCGGCCGGCCAGGCCGCGCCGCTGCGCATCAGCTCGCCCGACCCGAATACCGTGTACCAGGTTTCGCCGCGCCTGCCGCGCCCCAGCCAGCAGGTGCCCTTCCAGGTGATCGCCGTCGGCCCGCTGCAATCGGTCACCTTCAACCTGGACGGCCAGGCCCTCGGCACGGTCAGCGCCGCCCCGTTCCAGTTGTGGTGGGCGCTGGCCCCCGGCCGCCACACGCTGCAGGCCCAGGCGCGCCTGGCCGATGGGCAGAGCGTGTCGAGTGAGGCGGTTGAGTTTCAGGTCCTTCCATAAATGAGCAAACGCAAAAAATGGTCCGGCGGGCACACTGTGCCCGCCGGACCATTTTTTGCGTTAAGTTATCCGTTCGTCGTCTGCGTGACGTGCTGCGGCAGCACGATGGTGAACGTGGTGCCGGTGCCGGGGCGCGAGTCGATCCAGATGCGCCCCTCGTGGTTGTCCACGATGGATTTGGCGATGGACAGCCCCAGCCCGGTTCCGGCATAATCTTGCCGGCTGTTGGAGGCCCGATAGAACTTATCGAAAATATAGGGCTGGTCGGCGGGCGGGATGCCAATGCCGGTGTCGCTGACGGTGATCAGCACCAGGCCGTTCTCGGCCCGCGCCGCCACGGTCACCTGGCCGTCTTCGGGCGTATATTTGATGGCGTTGTCGATCAGGTTAGAGAGCATCTGTCGCAGCCGGGGCGGGTTGCCCAGCACGGTGGGCAGGTTTTCCGGCACGCTCACCGTCAGCGTCTGGCGCTTGGCCTCGGATTGCTGGCGCAGGCCCTCCACCGCGTAGCGCACCACCAGCGCCAGGTGGGTGGGCTCCTTCTGCGTGTCGAAGCCGGCCTCAATGCGCCCCAGGTCCAGCAGGTCGGTAATCAGGGTCGTGATCGACTGCACGCTGAACCCCACCCGGCGGATAAATTCGGCCTGCTGCTCGTTGACCGGCCCGGCCCGGCCAATCAGCTCCACGTAGCCCAGGATGGCGGTCAGCGGCGAGCGCAGGTCGTGCGAGACCGTGGTCACAAAATCCGATTTGATCCGGTCGAGCTTCTTCAAATGGGTAATGTCTTGCAGCATCACCGCCCGGCCCACTCCGGTGATGGCTGTCAGGTGGGCGTTGAAGACCCGCCCGTCGTCCAGGTTCACCTCGGCCCGGCGGCTGCGCCCGTTGAACAGCTCGCGCACCTCCTGATGGCGAATGACTTCCAGGTAGTCGCGGCCGGCGATGTCGATGTTGTTCACCGCCAGGGCCGTGCGCGCGGCCGGGTTCATCAGGATCAGCCGGTTGGCCTCGTCCACCACGATCACGCCGTCCTCGGTCTCGCGCAGGATCGTCTCGAGCTGGGCGCGCTCGCGCTCGGTGCGGGCATACAGGTTGGCGTTTTCCAGCGCGATGGCGGCGTAATCGCCCAGGGCTTGCAGCAGGCGCTGGTCGTGGCGGGTGAAGGCCCGCCCGGCGCGGCGGTTGTCCACGCCGAGCACGCCGATGATGCGGTCGCGCACCTTCATGGGCACGTACACCAATGAGTGCACCAGGTAGGCGGTCTTGATCTTCTGCGGCGAGTTCTGGTCGAGCAGCACCGCTTCGCCGGTGCGGATGACGTAGCCGGCCAGCGAATCTTGCGAGCGCAGCCGGAAGGTGCGCACGAAGCTGTCTTCAAAGTTCTTCGAGGCGCGCATGGTCAGCTCGTGCGTCTGGTCGTCTTGCAGCAGCAGCGAGCCTTCCTCGGCCCCGGTCAGGTTCACCGCCGCCTCCACCAGCTTGGTGAGCACCTGGTCGATGTTCAGCACGGCGGTGACGTCGCGGCCCACATTGGCCAGGGTTTCCAGCTCGTTCAGCCGCTGCATGGCCGCCTGGTGCGCCATGGCCAGCTCAGCCTGCATGCGGGCGTGCTCGCGCCGCTGGGCCACCGCGTCCAGCGTGCGCCGGACGGCGCCCAGCAATTCTTCCTCATTAAAGGGTTTGATGATGTAGTCGGCCACGCCGCTGCGCAGCGCCAGCTTGGCCAGCTCCTCCGAGCCTTCGGCCGTGACCAGGATCACCGGCATGCCCAGGTTCTCGCGGATGACGGTTTGGGCCAGCTCCAGCCCGGTCATCTCCGGCATCTTCATGTCGGCCACAATCAGGTCGGGGGCGGATTGGCGGGCAATCTCCAGGCCGGCCCGGCCGTTTTCAGCCACCAGGGGGTTATACCCGTTGGGGCGCAGGATGTAGTTAACCATCAAGTCGCGCATTTCGCGCGAGTCGTCCACAACCAGGATTTTCTCAGGAGGCATGCACGGGTCCAATGAGCGCTGGCCAGGCGGCCGCGCTCTTGTCGGTTCGATCGGTATGATACCTCGAAAGCCAGCCGCTCACCAATGGCACTACGCGCCCGGGTGTATTTCGGTTTGGGGGCGAGTTGTCGCTGGCCGGGCCGCCTCACCCCCAGCTTTCTCCCGGCCGCGAGAGACAGGGCGCGGCCGGGCGAGGGGGAGCGGCGTGTCACGTCGATGCTCTGCGGCCTGGCTCATTGATAATTTGGAAAAAAACGAGTGCCGCGGGGC
>JAYTFQ010000474.1:0-7937 GCA_043734225.1 Anaerolineales bacterium
CACGCGCGCATTCGCGCCTTGCGCCGCGGCCGAGCCGACCGAGTGGAATCGGAAGGCGCGCCCTTTTTGGAAGATAAGGTGGTGGGTACCTGGCTGGCCAAGACCGCTGCCAGTTGTGAGGACGATCTGGCCGCCCGGCGCGAGGGCATTCGGCGTTTTGAAGATCTGCTGCAGAACAAGCCGCGCCTGGAGACTTTAGCGGCCAGCCTGCGCTCGTACCAATCGACGCGGCCCAAGTACGCCGCCGAGATTGCCGGGCTGGAAGCGCAGATGCCCATCCTGCAGCAGCGCACCGACCAGACCGCCCGCGCCCTGGTGCGCCGGCGCGAGGCGCAGGCCAGCCTGGCGCGGCTGCAAGCCGGCCTGGGCGACCCAGCCCCGCACACCAACGGCAATGGAAACGGGAACGCCAAAGGCGCGCGGCACGCTCCGGACGTGATGGACAAGGCGGAGGCTGAGGCGCGGGTGCAGCCGGATGATCTGACTCGGCTGGAGCGGATGCAGCTTCACGACCACGCCGCCTTGCAGCAGTTGCGCGACAACGTAAGCGAGCTGCACCGCGCGCTGGATAGTTGGGAGCCCGAGCCGCCCGAGCCCAACCCGGCCGAAACACCAGCGGCCAACAGCAGCCAGGCGCAGCCGGGCTTTGCCGATACTCTGCGGCTGGCCGCCTCCGCCCGTCAGCGAGCCAAGATGCAGGGCGCGCGCCTGGCCGACCAGCGGGCGCTGATGGATATGATGCACCGCCAGGGGGTTGATTGGCTGAAGGCCCGCGCCCGGCAGCAGGCTCTGGAGCAGGAGCGCGGCGAGCTGACCACGCGCACGGCGGCGCTGGTTGAGCAGCGCGCCCGGCTGGAAGCTGAGCGCGACGCGCTGCGCGCCAAGCAGGCTGAGCTGGCCGCCTTCGACGCCGAACATGTGCCGGTGGTGGACGCGCTGCGGCATTGGGTGGCGGCGCTGTCGCAGCCAGGCGCGCTCGGCGGGCTGGGCACGCCGCCCGAGGAATTTGGCAGTCCGCTCGGCCGCGAGATTTGGTCGGTGGCCGGCGAGACGGCCCAATTGCATAAGCTAAGCGCCCTGGCGCACGAGGTGCGCACCAGTCACGCCGCTGCCGAGCGCATGGCTGAGTTGGCGGTGCGCGCCTCCAGCCTGCTGGCAACCATTGTGCCGCTGATGCAGACGGAACCTATCCCCCCCGGCGCCGCCTCCCTTCAGGGCAGGGGGGAGAGTGTTGAAAACCCGCGCGGCCGCCGCGGCGTGCCCTGGCGGAATTCGGCTTTGCGCGGGCTGGTGGCCGTGGACACCCACGGCGAGCTGCATCCGGCGCACGGGGCCGAGGCAGCTTGGGCGCAGGTGGAGACCGAGCTGGCGCCGCTGCGCCCGGAGCCGGCGCGCTGGCAGCGGCTGACCGGGGCCGAGCGCCGCCGCCAGCAGGCCTTGGCGCTGTGGGCCCAGCACCTGGGCGGCGCGGCTGAGGACTTTGCCCGCCGGCGCGCCGAATTGGAAACCCTGGAGCGCCACCGCGCCACTCGGCTGGCCGAGCGCACCGAGGCCAGCGGCGAAGCCCTGGCCTCGGCCGTGGCGCAGGCCGCCAACGTGTATGGGCCGCAGGCCGAGCAGCGCCTGGCCGATGTGCTGGCCGAGCTGGCGACGACCACCCAGGCCCAGCCCGGTGTGGCGGCGCGGTTGAGCGAAGTGACGCAGCAACTGGCCATCCTGTCCGAATCGCAGGCCCGGCATGCCGCCGATTTGCAGTCCGGCCGCGAGACGTTGGGGGAAGCCCGCCGCACGCGCGCCTTTCAGCATTTGCTGCGCCAGGTGGGGCCAGATGCCGGCGGCACCCTGGTGGAAGACTGGAGCGCGGCCTGGCTGGCGGCGGCGGCCAGCCTGGACGAGTCACTTCACGCGCTGGGCGCGCAGGTGCAGGCGGTGGACCCACTGACAGCGCTGCGCCTGGTGGCGGCAGACTTGGAGCAGGACGCCGCGCGTTTGGAGCAGGCCGCCGCGCGCGCCAAACAGGGCTGGCAATCGGGCCAGCAGGAGGTGCACAGCGCCCGCGAGCGGCTGCGCCTGCTGGACGAGGCCCAGGCCCAGGAGCTGGCCTGGTGGACGGGTGTGTATGCCGCGCTGCCAGAGCGGCTGCGCGCCAGCGCCCTGGCGGCGGCCACCGCGGGCAAGGCCGAGCACACGGCGGCGACCGCCCCGGCAAACGCCGCAGTTTCGGCTGCCGCGTCACCGGCCGCCGCGGCCACAGCCCCAGCCGAGGCCGCGCCCGAGTCATTGGCGATGGTCGATGCGATGCTGGCTGCCAGCAGCCAATGGCAGGCCGAGCTGGCGCAGCAGCAGGCCTACCTGGCGCGGGCCGCGGGCCTGGTGACGGATTGGGTGAAGCGTTTGAAGGCTTCCGAGCCGCGCGACAAGGAAGACCTGAAACAAATCTACATTGATAACGCCAACGTCATCGGCATCACCTGCGTGCAGGCCGGCGGCTATCAATTTTCGCGCGCCTACCGCAATTTCGATTGCGTCATCATCGATGAAGTCAGCAAGGCCACCCCGCCGGAATTGCTCTTGCCCATGCTCAAGGGCGCGCGCGTGGTGCTGGTGGGCGACCACAAACAGCTGCCGCCCATGATCGGCCCGGAGACCATGGCCGACCTGGCGCTGGAAATGGAAGTGCCCAAATCGGAGCTGGACCACCTGGAGCGCTCGCTGTTTAAGGAGCTGTTCGAGGGCGCGCCGCCCGAGCTGCGCGTGATGTTGACCGAGCAATACCGCATGCACCCGCAAATCATGGAAGCCATCAATCAGTTTTATGACGGCAAGTTGGAGGCCGGCCTGCTCGACCCCGATAAGGCACGGGCGCACGGGATGGACCTGCCCTGGCTGCGACCCGCCAACCACGTGCTGTGGATCAACACGCCAACCGAAGGGCCGTTCGTGGAGCAGAAGATCGGCACCACCTTCATGAACGCCGGCGAGATCGACGTGATCCTGCGGCTGGTGAAGGCGCTGGACGCGGCCTGGGCGCCGCACGTGGCCGCCGGCGAGCCGCCCAAGGAGGTGGGCGTTATCACCTTCTATGGCGCGCAGGTGCGCGAGCTGAAAGCGCGGCTGGTGGAGCGCACCGGCCAATACAAGAACCTGCGGCTGCGGGTGGGCACGGTGGACCGCTTTCAGGGCATGGAGCGGCCGATCATCATTGTCAGTTTGGTGCGCAACAACGATTTCGGCAGCGTGGGCTTTGCGCGCAAACCGGAGCGCGTCAACGTGGCCTTTTCGCGCGCGCAGGAGCTGCTGGTGATCGTCGGCTCGCGCGAGCTATTCACCGAACGCGCCCGCGATGCCGGGCCAGGTGAGGGCGTGGTGCGCGCCATGTATGGGCGGGTGGCCGAGGTGGTCACAAAGGCGGGCGGGCTGCGGCGGACGAGCGATGTTTCCAACGACTTCAAGCGTTGACGAGCAGCTGAACGACGCCGCGGATGCGGTGGAGAAGGCCGACTCAACGCTGCGGGTGGTGGCCGGGCGCGTTTTCCGGCTGCCGTATGCCCGGCTGCGCGCGCGCGCCGCGCTGCAAAACCCGCGCCGCTTCAATATATTGGAAGAGTTCGTGCTGCGCGCCGCGGCCGAGCTCAGCCCGGCGCCGAACGCCGCCGAGCTGGCCACGCTGTTTGGGCTGGACCCGCTTTTTGTGGAAGCCGCCCTCTCGCAGTTGGAGTCGCTCAAGGCGGTGGCGCGCAGCAAGGGCGGGGCCGTGACGCTGACGGCGCAGGGCAAGCAGTTCGCCAAGGATGGGCGGGCCATGCAGTTGGCCGAACACAAAATCCTCAGCCTGATGTTCCGCTCTGGGCTGGATGACCTGCAATTGTGGAGCGCTCAAAGCGCCGCCTCGGCCGACCTGCCCGTTCTGCCCGGCCTGCTGGAAGGCGCGCGCCAGGGACTGAACGCGCAGGCGCAGGCTGCCGTTACCCTGGCGGCTGTCATCGCCGCCACCACCGCCGGCGGGTTGGGCCTGCACAACCCGGCCGAGGGCCGCATGCTGACGGGCGTGGATCAGATCGCGCTGGACGACCTCGGCTCTTTTCCGGTGGGCGTGCTGGTGGCGCAGTCGCTGCTGACTGGCGCCGGCCAGGTGCGCGTGGTGAACCTGGACAGCCAGGAAGCCTGGCCCGAGCTGCAGGCGCGGCTGGATGAGTGGCTCAAGGCCGGGCGTGTAAAGGTGGGTGATTTCCTGGCGCCGGTCAGCGCGTTGGAGCTGGACCTGGGCGCCGCCAGCGCTGTGCCAGAGCCGACCGAATTCCAATTGCGGCATCGCGCCGCCCTGGCCACCGGGCGGCCGCCCGAGGCGATTGAGCTGTTGGCCTCCGGGGCGGAGGCGCCGCGCGCCGCGCAGTGGGCGGCAGCCATCCAGCACACGGTGCTGCTCTTTGTCCCGCATCTCAGCCCGGCCACCATGCGCCCCGGTCTGCTGTCCGCGCTCGCCACACTGGCGGAGCGCGGGGTGACGATCATCATCGGTTGGGGGGCGGCCGATGACCGCGCCCAGGAAGCCGAGCCTTCCGACGACGTGCTGGATACCCTGGCGCAGCTCAAGGCGCCGAATGGATTGCCAGCCGCCCTCACCTGGTGGGTGGGCGGATTGTACGGGCAGGATGTTGTGGCCGACCAGACGCGGCTGGCCTCCACGCTGCCGAACTTGTTGGCCGACCCGGCCGCGCCCGATAAGCCCGTGCCGGCTGGGGTGACCACCTATCTGGTGAGCGACTCGGAATTGGTCAGCAGCGCGCTCGAAGACCTGGAGCCGGCACTGGCGCGGGCGGCGCGGCAGGCCTGGCAGGCGGCCAGCCGCACTCCGGAGGCGGCGCGCGGCATGCTGGTCGCGGCCTGCCAGACCTGGGTGGCTATTCGCCGGCCGGGCGAGGGATTGTCGCACCTGCTCAAGTTGGCGACTACGCTGGCTGAAGGGGCCGCCGAGGCGCCGAGCGCGATGCTGGTGGCCTGGGAAGCCTTGACCACCGTGTGCATCAGCCTGGCGCCGCTCAGTGCCGCCGATTTGTCGGATATGGGCGGGCCCGACGCGCTGCGCCGCGCCATCCCCGAATTTCTCGACTGGGCTGACTCCGCGCCGCTGCCGGCCGGCGAAACCCCGCCGCCGTTCGTCGCGGCCTTTCACGATCTGTTGGCGCGCTACAGCCAGCTCGAGCCGGACGATCTGCCCAAGCTGCTGGCTGAGACGCGCCAACTTTGGACCGAGGTGGGCCAGCCTGCTGCGGCTGGCGGCCTGGCCCAGGTTTTTGCCGGGCCCGCCGCGCCGGCCGAGTCGAAGCTGGAGAAGCCGAAGAAGCGCCGCTGATCGCCCGGTTTCGTGACTGCGCCAGAGCCCCCGCCCGCTTACACGTTTTTCCTCTTGGATGAGCCCGGCTTCCAGGTTTACTGCCATTGGCACGCCGCGGACGGGGCCGAGCGTTGGATCTCGCCTTGAATGATTTGAAATACCAATTTCCCGTTACAATTTACGATCTCCCACACTCAATGCCTTCCAAAACACCACTCCTCCTTGTCGACGACGAAACCGCCATCACCTCGAACCTGGCGCCATTCCTGGAGCGGGCGGGTTTCGCGGTGACTGTTTGCGCCAATGGCCAGCAGGCGGTCGCGCAGGCGGCGGCCCTCAGCCCGGCTTTGATTGTGATGGACGTACTGATGCCGGGGCTGGACGGGCGCGAGGCGCTGCGCGAACTGCGGCGCGCGGCCAATTGGACCCCGGTGATCCTGCTGACCCAGGTGGGCGAATCGAGTGAGAGGGCCATGGCGCTGGAAGAAGGCGCCGACGACTATCTCAACAAACCATTTGACCCGCATGAGCTGGTGGCCCGCATACACGCCGTACTGCGCCGCGCCCGGCCAGGGCGCCCCCCGCTGGCGGCCACAACACGCCTGGCCAGCGCCAATCTGCTGCTGGACCGCACCTCGCGCCGGGCCTGGCTGGACGGCAAGGAGTTAAGTCTGACACCCAAGGCAATCGCCTTATTGGAATACCTCATGACCCACCCGGACGAGCTTATCACCCGCGAGCGGCTGCTGGATGCCGTGTGGGGTTGGGACTACCCGGCCGGCACCCGCACGGTGGACACGCGCATCGCCGAGCTGCGCCGCGCCCTGGGCGACGATCCGGCCCAGGCGCGCTTCATCGAAACCGTGCCCGGCCAGGGCTACCGGTTTGTCGGTCCGGCGGATGATGCCGGCTGACCCGGGCGTCGCATGCGCCTGAAGCGGCTATGGCCCTGGATGGTGGCGCTAATCCCGGCGGCGCTGGGCCTGGCGGCTGGTCTGTGGCTGGGCAGCCGGCAAGCCGACAACTCGGTGCTGGTCGTCCACGGCTCGCTGGCGGCCTGGCTGTCGCGGCTGGGTTTGCTGCTCACCTTGCTCATTCTGGCCGGGTTGGCCCTGGGCGCCTGGCAGGCCCGCCACGCTGACCGGCGGCTGGCTGCCGCTCAGGCGCTGGCCGGCGCCGACCGGCGGCGTTTCTTGCAGCGCCTGGACCACGAGCTTAAGAACCCGCTGACGGCCATCCGGGCCGGGCTGGCCAATGTGGCCGAGGCGCCCTCAGCGCAGGCGGTGCACAGCGTGGACGCCCAGGTGCTGCGGCTGAGCCGGCTGACCGCCGACCTGCGCAAACTATCTGAGCTGGAGACCCGGCCTTTGGAGCGAGCCGAGGTAGACCTGAGCGAGTTGTTGGCGCAAGTGTTTGAGCTGGCCCAGGACCGCCAGGAGGCCGAGACCCGCCACATGAATCTGAGCCTGCCGCAGGCGCCCTGGCCGCTGCCGCGCATCTTCGGCGACCGCGATTTGCTGCTGCTGGCCATCCATAACCTCTTAGACAATGCCATGAAGTTCAGCCGCCCCGGCGATCACGTGGCGCTGCGCGCTTCGGAAGACGGCACGGCCGTCGTGGTCGAAGTGGCCGACACCGGCCCCGGCATCCCGGACGATGAGCTGCCGCATGTGTGGGAGGAGCTGTACCGCGGCGCGGCTGCGCGTGGCGTGCCGGGCAGCGGGCTGGGGCTGGCGCTGGTGCAGGCCATTGTCTCGCGCCACGGCGGGCAAGTGACCTTGCGCAGCCGGGCCGGGCAGGGGACGGTGTTCGTACTGCGGCTGCCAGTTAAGTCGTCGTCTTAAGGTGTGTTGTCCGCTGCGGTACTTTGAATACAATATGCGGATCATACACTCCCTACTCAAGGTTCAAGGAGATTTCAGCATGGCAATCCCAACCGTGAAAGAATGGACGACCGCCAGGACCAAGTATGGCGCGCCGGATACAGCCGGCGGTGTGACGGTCAGCAAGGCGTTTGCCGCCTACTGGGCCTCAGGCGCCAATACGCCCAAGAAATATATGGTTGCCTACGTAGCGCTGGAAAATGCGCTGGCCAAATACATCCCCAAGGTTGATAAGAAAAAAATCAAGGATTATGCCGGTTTTGAGAAAGCATTTCTGGACGGCTTCATCGGCAAGGTGCATAAAGAGCGCGTGGACACCGAGCGCGGCATGGCCAATTTGAACACCTATAAAGCTGAAGTCGTTAAATACATGACGATGGTGCAGAAGCTGGACAAAACCAAGACGCTGGCGATTGACCTCGAACGCTTCAAGCAAGGGCCGGTGCGTGGGCTGTCGGCCATGGCCAGCCGAGCCGCTGGGCTGACAACCGAGCAGGCAGCGGTTCTGAAAAAAATTGACCTGGAGCTCAAAAAGGTCGACTATCTGGTCGATCATATGGGCGCCACTCCCACCCGCACGCAATTGAGCGGCTGGGTGACGGATATCATCAAGAACGCCAAGGTTATAGCCAAGATTGCGAAAGAAGGCGGAATCGCCTGACCCGCGCTTGAAATAGACCGGCCGCCGCCCCACCTGGGCGGCGGCCGGTTTTTGTTTG
>JAYTFQ010000475.1:0-1887 GCA_043734225.1 Anaerolineales bacterium
CCGCCGCCTGGCTGGCAGCAAGGTGTCGGAGCTGCCGCCGCAATTGCGGACCCTGCTGGACGCAGACCCAACGCTGGCCGCTGCCCTGCCGGCCGCCACTGCCCTGAGCGATTTGAGCGGCCCGGCGCGCGACGCGGCGGTGGAAGTGTTAGGCCAATCCACCTTGATGCAGTTGCTGCGCCAGATCATGCTGCAGGTGATTGGCGGGCTATGGGTGGAATATCTGACGTCGGTTGAAGCGCTGCGCACCTCCATCGGCCTGGAAGCCTACGCCCAGCGCGACCCGCTAGTGGCTTACAAGTCCAAGGCGTCCGAGATGTTTGAACAGCTCACCTTCAACATCCGCTCGGGCATCGTGGCGCGCGCCTACACTTACCGGCCGCGCATTATGGCCGAAAGCGCCGCCCCGGCCACCGGCCGCGCGGCGCAAGCTGCGGCGGCCACGGCCCCCGCGCCGGCCGGAAATGGCGGCCAGCGCCCTCCCCTGGGCACACGGCCGGTCGTCTTAGGGGCGGCTTCCGCCTCCAGCTCGGCCCCGCCCGAGGCGCGCAACCTGGGCCGCAACGACCCGTGCTGGTGCGGCTCGGGCAAGAAATACAAGGACTGCCACTGGGACCGCGATCACGCCGCCCAGGCGCCTTCCGCGCCGGCCACACCCACCACGCCCGCTGCGCCCAGCGGCGCGCCGGGTTCGCCCATCGCGGCCGCGGCGGAAGAGAATAATGGCGGGGGTGGCGGCAAACGCCGCCGCCGGCACCGCTAGCTCGCAGTATTATCTCGCCCTCATCATGGGCCAATCACCTGCCGATCCAGGCGTGCGCGCCGCGCTGGCCGGGCTGCCGAAGATCGATCTGCACCGGCACCTGGAGGGTTCGCTGCGTTTAAGCAGCCTGTACGAGATCGCGCAAGCTTACGATCTCGACCTGCCGGCCGATAGCCTCAACGCGCTGCGGCCCTTCGTTCAAATGGCCGGCGAAGCGCACAGCTTTCGCAATTTTTTGGACAAATTCAACATCCTGCGGCGCTTCTATCAATCGCCCGAGATCATCCAGCGCCTGGCTTATGAAGCCGTGGAAGATGCCGCGCGCGACAGTGTGCGCTATCTGGAGCTGCGCTTCACGCCGCCGGCCCTGGCCAAGAGCCGCGATTTTCCGCTGGACGAAGTCACCGATTGGGTGATTGAGGCTGTGGCGCGCGCCTGCCGCGCCCACCCGAAGATTTGGGTGCAGCTGATCATCAGCCTCAACCGCCATGAGCCGCTGGAGCTGGCCGAACAGGTGACGCAGATTGCCATCGACCGCCAGGCGCGCGGCATCGTCGGGCTGGACATGGCCGGTGACGAGGTCAACTATCCGGCCGAGCCATTCGCGGGTGTGTTTGGCGCCGCCCGCGCAGCCGGGCTGGGCCTGGTGGCGCATGCCGGCGAATGGCTCGGCGCGGATTCGGTGCGGACTGCGATTGAGGTGTTGGGGGTGCAGCGGGTGGGACACGGGGTGCGAGTGGTGGAAGACCCGGGCGTGGCCGCGCTGGCGCGCGAGCGGGGCGTGGTGTTCGAGGTGTGCGTGACCTCGAACCTGCAAAGCGGCGTGATTGACCGGCTATCCGATCATCCGCTGCGCCAGATGCTGAACCTCGGCCTGCTGACCACGCTCAACACGGATGACCCAGCCGTCAGCGACATCAACCTGGGCAGCGAGTACGGCGCAGTGGCGAGCCAGCTTGGCTTTGGCCTGGCCGAGATCAAGCTAATGATTCTCAACGCCGCCCAGGGGGCGCTGCTGCCGCCCGCCGCCCGCGCGATGCTGGTGACTGAGTTCAGGCAATCCCTGGGGCTACCGCAGACTAGCGCCTGAGAGTCTGTGAAAAAAAACGTGTCCAGCGATGCGC
>JAYTFQ010000476.1:0-6309 GCA_043734225.1 Anaerolineales bacterium
CGATGAAATCGACCGCCCGGCTGACAACGATTTTGCAAACAGTTTCATTGATCTTCGCTGGCGGGCCTGAAGTATCCCCGCCTCGCGACGTCTGGCGAAACAGCGAAAACAATGACACTAGAGCGGCAACTGTTCGCATCGATGGCAACGTAGGGGCGCACCTATGTGTGCGCCCGTCTTGCGCACCGGCCCCGGACGCCATCAACTCGGCAGGTTGCCGCTCTAGGTCTTGGTGCCGCGCTCGGCAAACGCCATGGTGTACAGCTCGTAATATCGCCCGCGCTGGTCCAGCAGCTCAGTATGCGTGCCGGTCTCCACAATGCGGCCGTGGTCCATCACCACAATCAAGTCGGCCTGGGTGATGGTGGATAGCCGGTGGGCGATCACAAAGGCCGTCCGGCCCTGCAGCAGGCGCTGCAGCGCCGTCTGGATGAT
Source organism: Anaerolineales bacterium (assembly GCA_043734225.1). GTDB lineage: Bacteria > Chloroflexota > Anaerolineae > Anaerolineales > UBA6663 > JAYTFQ01. The sequence goes on from JAYTFQ010000476.1 coordinate 436, forward strand.
GCGCTCGGTCTGTGTGTCCACGCTGGAGGTGGCCTCGTCCAGGATCAGCACTCGCGGATCGGCCAGCAGGGCGCGCGCAAACGAGATCAGTTGGCGCTGGCCGCCAGACAGGATCGAGCCGCCCTCGCCGACCGGCGTGTCATAGCCCTTGCCCAGGCTCATGATGAAGTCATGCGCGCCGACCGCCCGGGCCGCGGCTTCCACCGCGCTGTCTGGGGCGTCCAGCGCCCCATAGCGGATGTTGTCGCGCACGCTGCCCGAGAACAGAAACGGGTCCTGCAGCACGATGCCCATCTGGCGCCGCAGCGAGTTCTGGGTCACATGCCGCACATCGTGGCCGTCGATGCGCACCGCGCCTTCGCTGGCGTCGTAAAAGCGCGAGATCAGCCGCACCAGGGTCGATTTGCCGGCGCCGGTCTCGCCCACCAGAGCCACGGTCTGCCCGGCTCGCACGCTCAGGTTGATCTGGTCCAGCACCGCCGCGCCATTGGGCACATAACGGAAGCTGACGTTGTCAAACGACACCTTGCCCTGGATCGACGGCAGCGCCTCGGCGCCAGGCTCATCCTGCACTTCCACCTGCGTGTCCAGCAGCTCGAAAATGCGCTCGCTGCTGACCATGGTCGCCTGGAACGTGTTGTAGCGGTTCGACAGGTCGCGGATAGGATCGAAGAACCGCTCGATATACAGCGCGAAGGCCACCAGGGTGCCGGCGGTCAGCGCCGGGCCGCCCTGTCCGAAGGCGATATCCAGCTTGCCCAGCAGCGCCAGTCCGCCCACGGTGATCACCAGCGCCAGCGCCAGGCTGCCGATGAAATCCACGGTCGGGAAGAAAATCGATGAGATCAGTGATGACCAGTTGCTGGCGCGCAGCAGGTTGCCGTCCACCTCATCGTGGAACACCTGGTAGTTGTGGTCCTCGCGCGAGAACGACTGCACCACGCGCACGCCGACGATATTCTCGTTGAGGACCGCGTTCACCCAGCCCACCGCCGCGCGCAGTTGCCGATAGCTGTCGCGCGCGCGGCGCCGGAAGAGCTCAGTGGCAATGACCATCAGCGGCAGCACCGCGAAGGCCAGAATCGACAGTTGCCAGTTGAGCGTCAGCATCGCCAGCGAGATGCCCACCAGATCGAACAGGTCGCGCACCACGGCGATGATGGCCCACACGATCATCTCGCGCAGCACCGTCACATCGTTGACCATGCGCGAAACCAGCCGCCCGACCGCGTAACGGCTGTAGAACCCCAGCGACAGCGCCTGCAAGTGGTCGAAAATTTGCGCCCGCATATCGTAGATGATGTTTTGCCCGGTGACCGACATCAGGCGCACGCGCAGATAGGTGCCCACCCACAGCACGACCGCGGCCACCGCATAGCCGGCGATGGCGCTCCCCAGGACGGAAACATTGTGGCCGTCCACGCCGCCGTCCAAGGCGATCTTGACGAAGTACGGGCCGGACACATTGGCCAGGGTGGCGGCCGTCATCAGCCCAAAGGCGGCCAGCAGGTTGCGCCGGTACGGGCGCAAATAAGTCAGCAGGCGCCGCACGATATGCGGGTCATATGCCTTGCCGACAACGATCATGTCGTCATCGATCGGTTTGGCGGGAAGGGCAGGTTTGCGGGAGGCTGCGGTAGTCATAGTTATTTCAATGTGCTCGGCCTAATCGCCGGCCCCGTCAAATCGGGCCGCTCGGCCCGCGGGTGAGTGTTGTCGCCGTGAGCGACGGCCTCGGGCGCCTCGTCCAGGAACAGCATCTCGCGTTGGAATTGCTCCTGGTCCTTGAGTTGCAAGTTGTAGATTTCTTGATACAGGCCCGGCTGCTTGACCAGATCATTGTGCCGGCCGCGCTGGACGATGCTGCCGCCCTGCAGCACCAGGATCAGATCGGCGCGCTTGACCGTGGACAGGCGCTGGGCGATGACGAAGGTAGTGCGGCCCTCCATGAGCGTGTCGAGCGCCTGCTGGATCAGGTACTCAGTCTGAGTGTCGACGCTGGAAGTGGCGTCGTCCAGGATCAGGATGCGCGGGTTCATCAGCAGGGCACGAGCAATGGCCACCCGCTGGCGCTGCCCACCAGACAGAGTGACGCCGCGCTCGCCGACCACGGTGTCATACCCCTCCGGCAGCGCCTGAATGAAATCGTGCGCGCGGGCCGCGCGCGCCGCCGCCAGGATATCAGCCTCGGCCGCGCCCACCCGGCCAAAGGCGATGTTCTCGCCAATCGTAGTGGAGAACAGCAGCGAGGTTTGCAGCACAATGCCAATCTCCGAGCGCAGCGTCTTCAGGTCGACCGTGCGTACGTCGTGCCCATCCACCAGCACGCGCCCACTGGTGACATCGTAAAAGCGCGGGATGAGATTGATCAGGCTGGTTTTGCCGCTGCCCGTCGGGCCGATCAGGGCAATCACCTGATTCGGCCTGGCCTCAAAGCTCAGGTTGTGCAGCGCCGGGCGGCTGTTGCGGTAAGCAAAGGACACGTCCTCGAAGCGCACTTCGCCCTTCAGCGCCGGCAGCGGCTGGGGGTGCGGCGGCGATTGGATGTCTTCCGGCAGATCCATGATCTCGAAAATGCGCGTGCCGCCGGCCACGGCTTCGCCCACGGCCTGCACGGTGAACCCCAGCCCCTGCACCGGCGCCGCCAGCAGCAGCAGATACGCGTTGAAGGCGACCAACTCGCCCAGGCTCAGCGTGCCGGCCATCACCATCCGGCCGCCGAACCACAGGATCAGGCCGGTGGCGGCCATGACCATGATCGTCATGGTCGGCATAAACAGGCCCCAGGTGGCCAGCATGTCGGTGCGCGCGAACCACAGCCGCCGGTTGGAGCGGGCAAACTTGTCGCGCTCAAACAGCTCGCGGGCGAAGGCGCGCACCACCTGCACCCCCGACAGGTTTTCCTGCACCGCCGACGATACGTCGCCCAGCGCCTGGTCGATGTTCAGATACATCGGGTTGAGCACGGCGCCCATATAGATGGTGATGCCAGCCAGCAGCACCAGCGGCCCCAGGCCAATCAGCATCAGAGTGGAGCTCTGGCGAAAGAGCAGCACCACAATGCCGCCCAAAAGCAAGATAATGTTGAGCATGTCGACCCCAGATTGGCCGACAAAGCGCGACAGGGCGCTGACGTCTTCGGTGCAGCGGCTCATCAGTTGGCCGGTTTGGGCGCGGTCGTGATAGTCGAAGGGCAGGCGCTGAATCTTGTTGTAGAGCGCGTTGCGGAAGTCATAGCCCACGCGGTTGACCAGCCACTCGCCGGCAAAGCGCCGGCCGAAGCCGAACACGGCGCGCACCAGGCCCACGCCGGCCACCAGCAGTCCGGCCTGGACCATGGCCGAGGCATCCCGTTTAAGGACGCCCTGGTCAATGACGAACTGGATGATGCTGGGCGTGGTCAGGCTGGCAGCCGTCACCACCACAAGGCAAAAGAGCATCAGCGCCACCTGCGGGTAGTAGGGGCGCAGCGAACGGAGGATTCGATAAAGAGTTGGCATCGCTAAGCTATAGGACCGTTTCCAGGTTGGCGTGACCGTTTAATCCAGGTTGCGAATGGCGGGGTGCAGGTAGGCGATCAGGGTGAGCACCGTTGTGATGGCGCCGGATAGGATAAACACCCACGGTGGCCCCCATCGGTCGGTGGCCCAGCCGGCCAGGCCGAACCCGAGCGGCAGCAGCACGAATGAGCCGAGCGCGTCGATGCTGCTCACCCGGCCCAGGCTGGCGCGCGGCACCATCTCTTGCAGGGTGTTGGTCCACACCAGGCCAAACACCGAAGCGCACAGCCCAACAACGAAGATGCCAACCGCCGCCACCGGCACCACTGGCGCCAGCCCAATGGCCAGGATGGCCAGCCCGCTGACCACGGTTGAGCCGTAGGCCAGCAAGCCCCGCCGGCGCAGCCGCTTGTGCCCCCCCAGCCACACTGCGCCCAGCACCGCCCCCGCCGAGCCCGCCGAATACAAAAAGCCCAGCGTGCCCACGCTGGCATGCAGCGTGCGGTCCACCAGGAAGGGCAGCGCCACTGCGCGCGGACCGGAGATGGTAATGTTGGTGAAGGCGAAGAAGGTGATGGTGATCCACAGCCAGGGCTCGTGCAGCACCAGGCCAATACCGTCGCGCAGATCGCGCCAGACATTGCTGCGTTCGGCGGCCGCGCGCGGCGGCTCGGCCTGCCGCAGCAGCGGCAGCACACACGCCGCGGCCGCAAAGAACGATAGTCCGTTGACCAGGAAGGCCGCCGGCGTGCCATACACCGCCACCACCCCGGCGCCGATGGCCGGACCGACGATGCCGCTCAACTGCTGGCTGAGGCTGGTGAGCGAGTTGGCGCTGGGCAAGGCTTCGGCCGGCGTCAAATCCGGCACCACGGCGTTGAAGGCCGGAAAGAAGAACGCTTGCAGCAAACCGAAGGCCATGCTGGCCACATACACATGCCAGATTTCCAGGCGCTGAGCGGCGGCCAGGGCCGCGACGATCAGCACCACCACGCCGCTGGCCAGGTCACTGACCACCATCACGCGCAGCCGCGGCAGCCGGTCGACCGCCACGCCCCCAATCAGCAAAAAGATGAGCATCGGCGCGAACGAGAAAATGAGCACGCTGCCCATGGCGGCCGCCGAGCCGGTGGCCTGCAGCACCCACCAGGCCAGCGCCACCGTGTACAGGCTGTCGCCCAGGCGCGAGATCGTCTGGCCCGACCACAGCAGCGCGAACGGGCGGTGGCGCAGTGAGGCCAGGAGCGTCACGCGAGCGTTCCCCGTGTGGTATCCGATTTTTCGGGAAACGTGGTGCGGTCCGCCGGGTTGGCGGCCCACAAGCGCCATAGAAACAGATAGGTGAGCAGGGCCAGCAGGGCCACGGCCGCCAGAGTTTCCCCGTGCGGGGCAAGCGAAGGCCGCCAGCGGCGGCCAGCCACGGGGGGGACAATCGAGGTCATGAATTAGGCTAGCACAACCTGGGGCGTTGGGTCAATTCACGCGCCGGGGAATCCCCAGCCGGTGGTGTTCCACCTTGATACAGCGGTCCATCACCATCACCAGGCCAGCGGATTGGGCGCGCTCGGCCGCGGCCTGGTCGATCACGCCAAACTGCCCCCACACGGCCCGCGCCCCGATGCTGATGGCCTCTTCCACGATCTGCGCCAGATGCTCAGCCCGCCGGAAGACGTCGACGATGTCGACCCGCTCGGGCAGATGGCGCAGATCAGGATAGGCAATGTCGCCGGCCACCGTGCGCAGGTTGGGGTTGACGCCAAAGATCGTGTAGCCCGCCTGCCGCAAGTACTGGGCCACGCCATAGCTATCGCGGTAGGGTTTGTCTGAATGCCCAACCACCGCAATGGTGCGGCTGGCCGCCAACAGCTCGTGCAGGGCGGCATCGGTGGGGTTCACGCCGCGGTTTCCGGCGCCGGAAAAAAGCTCAAGTGATGCTCGTCCACCACCTGCCGTGCCGCGCCTGGCTCGTCGCTTTCCAAATAAAACAAGGTCAAGTGCATCACGTGCTCGCCGCGCGGCTCTGGCCCGCGCAGATGGACGGTGAAATCGAAGCTGGTGTCCATGGCTTCAATCAGACTGAGCGAGGCCACCTGGCTGCCTTCGGCATTGGTCACATCCATGTCAACGCTCGGCCGCTCTTCAAACGGGGTCAGGGCAAAGTTGAGCTTCACTCGCCGCCCATCGGTATAGGGTTTCACCGCCACGCTGGTGAAGCGCACATCCGGTCGCGCGCGCGGCGCGGGCACTTCCTCAAGGTCATCGTAGAGCGGAATGTCGGCCATATTGGAAATTATAGCGCAGTTACATTATGTCCGTACACTTCATCGCTACCGCCGTGCCACTTCTCGCGAAGCGGCCATTTTTGCCGTTAAAA
>JAYTFQ010000477.1:0-6597 GCA_043734225.1 Anaerolineales bacterium
ATTCGGTTGCGCGGCCGGCGCGTAGCGACCACCACCCCCATGGTCGAGAACAGCACCGCAAAGGCGATCATAAATCCGCGCGGACCCCAGCGCGGCCCCAGGGATATGGAATAAGACCCGGCGTACAGGCCCGCCAGGGTCAGGGCGAATAGCCAGGCGATCCACGCCAGCCTGTTGCGGCTATTCGGCGTGGAGAAGCGCAGCGGTGAGAAACGACTGAGTCCCATGCTGTTGTCAGCGCAAGACGGCCGGTAAGAAAATCTGATCCGCGTCCACGATCACAATTTGACCCACTGACGGGATATCATCCACAAATACAAACAGCAAGTAGTAACCAACCGGCGCATCGAGCGGGTTGATGGGTATCTTCGCCGTCACCTGCGTGCCGCCGGTGGTGGGCGACTGGGCAAAATCCAGGTGGAGCAGGCGCGGCACGCCGCCGTCCATCCAGTGCGTAATGGCGCTCATGCCAATGGCCACCACGCTGGTCACGGCATTGGTCAGCGACACATCCAGTGTAAGGCGCTGGCCGTGGCCCAAACGCTTGGCCGAGAGCGCGTCGATCCGCGGCCGCACGCCGCGGAAGAGGTAGGGCGGGCTGAAGGCCTCAATATGTTTATTCGAATCGGCTGGCGGGTTTACGCTGGGCCGGTTCACGCCGGCCGTCGTCAGCACGCGACCATCGGGGATGAGCAGGGTGATGGCGTGATATTCACGGAAGTCGCCCATATCGGCCATCGGCCGCCAGGTATTGGCGACCGGGTCGTAAAGGTCGGCGCGCTTAAGCTGGCACCAGGCGTTCACCGGGTCGGTTGAGTTCGGGTCTTCTTTCTTTCCGCCGGCCACCAGCACCTGGCCGGTGGGCAGCAGAACTACTTCCGCCATCGAGCGCAGGGTGGGCGGGCTGGCGCCCGGGCTCCAGGCATTGGCGCCCGGGTCGTAGAACTCCACCATGGAGCCAGGGTCGGCCAGGGCAGTGCGCCTCAGACCGATGGCCGCCACGCGCCCATCAGGCAGGTACAGCCCCGTGTGGTCGGGGTGGTCGCTGATGAGCGGGACCAGACCGGCCGGGCGGACGGGGTCCAGCGGGCACTCTTCCACCGTGCGGCGCAGGGGCTGGACGAATGGAGCGGCCAGGCGCCATTGGCCGGTGGACGGGTTGTAAAGCTGCGGCGGTTCCCAGGTCAGCAGCACCTCGCCGCTGCGGAGCAGCATGGCGGGGCCAAAGCCGCCCGCTTTCAGCAGCGAGCCGGTGGGGGTGGACTGGCGCGTGCGCGCGTCAAGGATCTCGCAGGTGGCGGTGCGGAGGGCGTTCGGCTGCTGCCCGCCGCCGAAGAGGAGCAGGCGGCCATCGGCCAGGCGGGCCAGGCCGGGGTACCAGCGCGGCTGGTTGAGGCCCGGCCAATTTTCCCAGGTGCCGGTGGCCGGGTCGAAGGCCTTTACCTTGTTGACCGCGCTCTGGCCCGTCGAAAAGTTGCCCTGGTCATCCACCGTGCCGCCGCCGAGCAGCAGGAGCCGCCCGTCCAGCAGGAGGGTGGGCATGTGGCAGCCCTGCTCGGAACCCGAGCCGGTCGGCTGGGTGGTTTGGCCAGTGATTGGGTCAAACAGGATTGGGTCGGTGGAGTTGTGGCAGTAAAAGATGCGCCCGTTGGGCAGGAGTGAGCCGGAGTTGGTGCCGCCGAAGACTTCCGGCGCGGTGCTGCCGATGACGGCCCAACTGCCCGCATGAACATCGGCGCCAAGCGCAAAGTTCCGTGTCGTGCTCGGGTTATTGACGGGGACCGTGATTTCTTTATACTCGCGCCCCAACCCGCAACAGCCTAGCTGGTACGTGCCAGGCGGCACGTTGTTGATGGCATATTGCCCGGCGCCATTGCTGCGCGCCTCGCGAAAAAGGCTCAGATCGGGCGTGAACAGGGTGAGACGCGCACCGCTCACAGCGCCTCCGCCAGCCGCCAGCACCTGACCGTCCACTATGGCCGCGGCCGCGGTGGGCCAGCGCATCAGACGGCTGCCCACCACGGCCAATGTCGCAGCGCCAGCACCAAATAGGAACCGTCGACGAGACATCGTGCCTCCGGGACAAGGTCCGGTTTACCGCGGGCCAGCTAATGGGGCCTGCGCGAGGCGTGCCTAAAAGCCGATTATGGCACCAGCATACTTGGCGGCGCTTCCCGCTGTCAAGAGGCCTTTGTCCCGATTCCTGTCCCGTTAATGTTAGTGCCTGAGACCGTCAAGGCGAAGCCTAATAGCCCACGGAGCCGTGCCGGTAGAGGCTGCGGCCGAATGGCAGTCCCGAATGGGCCCGGAGCACGCTCCCCTGTTAGGGGTATTGACGGCCGCCCTGCGGGCAGAGGGTCGTTAAGCGAGGCCGGACTCGCGCGCGCGCAGAATGGCTTCTGTGCGATCGGCGACGTGCAGCTTGCTGAGGATGTTGCTGACGTGGTTGCGGACAGTCTTGGGGCTTAGCACCAACCGCGCGGCGATTTCGGCGTTTTTGTCGCCTTGCGCCAAAAGTGTCAGGATCTCCCGCTCGCGGTCGCTCAGCTCGGGGAAAACCCGCGGCGGCGCCTGCGGCCGCAGTTGGCCGAAGAACTCCATGAGGCGCGCGGCAATGGCCGGGCTGAAGATGGCCTCTCCGCTGGCGACGGCCCGGATGGCGCGCAGCATTTCCTCGTGCCGCGCGCCCTTGAGAACATAACCGCGCGCGCCGGCGCGAATGGCCGCAAACACCGTGGGGTCGTCGTCAAACATCGTGACGATGAGTACGCCGATATGCGGGCTCATCGCGACGATCTGGCCCGTCGCGGCAATCCCGTTCCCACCCGGCATCTGGATGTCCATGAGGATCACATCGGGCTGAAGTTGGGCTGCCAGGGCGGTGGCCTCTTCGCCAGTCATCGCCTCACCCACCAGCTCAGTCTCCGGCGCCGAAGCCAACAGCGCGCGCAATCCGTCGCGGAATATTTGATGATCGTCCGCAATCAGAACCCGAATGGAGTCAGCCATGGTCGATGGGCAAGCGCGCGACCACCCGAGTGCCGCCGGTCGGGGAATTCTCGATTAGGCAAGTCCCGCCCAATTCTTCCGCCCGCTCGCGCATGGAGACGAAGCCAACGCCCAGCCGCCGCTCGGCGGGCAGGCCGCGGCCGTCATCGCAAATCTCAAGCCGCAGTTCCCCATCCAAGACTAAAAAGACCGTGCAGCTTTGGGCGCGTGCATGTCGAACCACGTTGGTCAAGGCTTCCTGGGCGATGCGGTACGCGGCCACTTCGGCGGCGGCGGGCAACAAAGGCAATTGGTCGGGCGCTTCCATAGTGATCCGTAGTCCATTGGTCCTATAAGCCGCCGCGGTAGCGCGTAAGGCACCCATCAGCCCCAGCTCGTCCAGGGCAGGCGGGCGTAGTCCGTACACCAGGCGGCGAATGTCGCCCACCGCGTTTTCCATGTCGTGCTCAAGTTCCTTCAAAAGGCGACCGGCAGCGGCCGGATCCCGCTCCAGGAGGGCGTGGGCCGAGCCGGCCTTAAGGGTGTACGCGGCCAGGGCCGGGCCCAGGCCGTCATGCAGGTCGCGCCGCAAGCGGCGCCGCTCTTCTTCGCGCGCGGTGACCAATCGCTCGCGCGAGCGCTGCAAATCGACAGTTAGGCGCACCGCATGCGCCGCCACCCCAGCCTGATGGGCGATATCGGCCAGCAAGCGCTGCTCGGCGGTCGTGAAAGCTTCGCCGCGTGCGCGCGGTCCGATGCGGAGTTGTCCGATGGGTTCATGTTGGTAGCTAATGGGCAAGACCAGGGTGTCTGCCGTGGCGCCCGCCACGGCCCTGCCCAACGGCGCCGCCGGGCCTGCGGTCTCGGCCGCTGGGCTTGGCAGCCCATATTCGGCCACAACCCGATAATCGTCACCCTCTCGCAGCGCGATCCCCACATATGGCAATTTGAGGGTCTGGGCCACCGACTCGGCTACGGCTGGCAAAACGGATGCCGGATCCAACGTGCCCTCCAGGCGCTGGCTCAGGCGCGACAGCACCCCATAAGGCTCATCACGTTGGCCATACATGAGCCGGTTGACCGTGCGCTGTAAACGCTCGCGCAGCGGTTGAAACATTACGGCGATCAGGCCGGTGGCCAACAGTGACACAGTCAGGCTGCCACTCTGATGGACTAATTCGCCCGCCAGGCCGACGATCAGCGCATATGCCCCAACCACCCCGGCGGTGAGTGCGCCGTAGACCAGCGCGCGGTTAAAGATGACGTCAATGTCGAACAGCCGGTAGCGCACGATGGCCAGTGCCGTAGCCGTCAAGAAAAGGGCGAGCGCGGTGGTCCCAAACCCGACTGCTAATGGGAGCGCCCACCCCGCCACGACGTAGCCGGTCAAAACGCCGCCAACCATGAATATCATGGCCGGAATCAGGATGGCCAGCGCCCATATCACCCATTTGAGCTGCCGTTGGATGGGAGCGGGCGCAGCGCGATAGCGAAGCACCAATGAGACGATCCCGGTCAGCCAGATGACTGGCAACAAAATGCCCGCGATCCCGATCGTCGCCGCGATGAGGGGCTGATAGGGCGCCAACGCCGGGACGAAGAAAGGGTTGTAGGTGGATGGAAAGATCTTTATTTTCCCCGGACTGGCCAGAATTTCTAGCCCGGCGCCGAGGAATTTAACCACGGCCAGGGGAAATAGCACTCGCGCCAGACGGCGCGGATACACATGCCCGTCTGGGAAAGTGAGCATAAGATAACCAATAGAAGGCGCTGCCACGCCCGCGCCGTATAGGATGACAAGGTTGATCAGCAGGGCGGCCACCCCAGGCTCGACCGCAGCCAAATTGAACTGTGCCGCACTGGCATTTAAGGCCCCCAAAATCATCAAAGGGCCAACAGCATTGCCAGGCACCCGCCATACCACAAGGGCACCCACCATGAGCGCGGTCGGCGCCACAACCAGGCCCAACGCCAGGCGGATGAAATAGCCTTGGCCGAGAATCCCCGGCTCATAAGGGCGCGCGGCGAGATTCACGGCCAACGCACCAAGCTCCAGCACGCCGAGCAGCGTGAGAGCGCGGAAGACCCAATCCAGTGGGCGGGGTAGCCGCGACGAGCTCATGGACAACGGCAACTTTCGGCGGCCGGCGAGAGGTGCCGAGGCAGGCTGGCTTCGGTCCGTTTCGAGACCGCGGGGGAGCGGATACTTCGTCGCATCGCCTGAGATTATAGGACGCCAGCAGCAAATCGCAATCCGCGCTTGACGTGCTCCGGCAAAATGCCAAAGACCATGCAGGTTGCTGGCTGGGCTGAGGTCGTCATACGCTTGCAGTTCGTCGCAGGCCGAACCAACCGAATGCAGTGGCAACCAGGACCAAGGCAGCGAAAATTCCGATCCCGCGTATGAATTCACTTGCGCCCATAACGCCGAAACGCACATACGTCTGCGCGATGGCGGTGTAATAGGGCAAGATGGCCAGATCGGCCAGCGCTGCCGCCCACAGTGCCCACGCCTGCCCGCGGCGCAGCGCAAACCAGACGATTGCTACTTGCAGCAGCGCAAACGCCATCATATAAGCGCACATCGTGTCCATGAACGAAACGAGGAACGCGCCGAACCGCGGATCGGTCTGGCTGGCTACCGCAAACTGGCCGAGCAGGGCCTGATCCAATTTATTCGTCAAGACCAGACCGCCAATTGACCATGGCCCTCGCAGGTGCAGCGATAGCGGCACGTAGATCGGCAGCAGGATATTCATGGCGCCATAGAACAGAAAGAGCGCGACAGCAAGGCCGAGCAGACTGCGCCAGCGAAAGCGAAACGGCGGTAGCGTGTTCATGCTGCGCTTGTACTCTCCTCCCCGGCGCTTACTAAGGCCGGCCGGCCAGCCAGGATTGGCTCTCCACCAGCACGACTGAAGAGACAACGATGATGGCGACTAACAGCACCAGTCCTTTGCCGGCGGCCGGTGTGCTGCCCAGGAAAGGAATGTTGTGTCCCGGCCCGAGCGCGAAGACGAAGCCGGCTAGCCCGGTCGCAAGTGCGGCCCGAGTCGTATGCCCAAGCCACCAACCGGCCAAGCCGCCAACCAGGGTGGCGGTGAGCACCAGTTCGAGGACGAAGCGGGCTATCACACTGGCGGCGGTGCCGTGAAGGAGGATGCCCGTGGCGATGTCCAGCGGCGGCGGGCGGAGTTGGGCGAGCACCAGGGCCGGAACTAGTGTCGCGCCGACCACTGCTAAGACGGCCAGGGCTGTCCACGGCCGAGGCGGCAACCCGGCCCTGATCTCGGTATAGGACCAGCCGACGGCCAGCCCAGCGAGCGAGGCGATGACCAAACCCGGAGGCAGGATGAACCAGATCGGCTTGATCCAAAAGTGGTGGATGGTGAGGAAAACAAGCAGCCCGGCCACGCCCGAGAGCGCTCCAGCAATCAGTGCGGTGTGCATGGTCTTAGCGCGCATGCACCGACTCGCGCAATAGAAACCGGCCAGTTAAGATCGCCCAAGCCGGCAGGCCGATCCCTATGCCCAGCATCGGCAGCACAAACCCAGCGATGACAAGCGGGTTGCTGAGGCCGGCTGACGGATCCTTGACCATGTCCGAGC
>JAYTFQ010000478.1:0-1628 GCA_043734225.1 Anaerolineales bacterium
ATTCAGAACGGCGCGGTGGTGCTGGCGGACGCGCCCGGCTGGGGGCTGGAGCTGAACGATGAAGTGGCCAAGCAGCACCTGCACACGCGCGTGAGCCGCGACTATTTCGGGGAGACGCTGTGAGCGCCGCGCCGCACGCGCAGGCTGTCGTCGTCACCGGCGCCGGCATCGGTATCGGCTATGCCCTGGCGCGCAGCTTTGCGCTGGCCGGCGCGCAGGTCGCCCTGAACGATATGGACGGCGCCCTGCCGCAGCGTTCCGCTGATGCGATTAACGCCGAGGCCGGCGCGGCGCGGGTGACGCCCTACGGGCTGGACGTGGCCGACGTGGCCGCGGTGCGGCGCATGGTGGCCGAGGCTGATGAGCGCTTTGGCGGGCTAGATGTGGCCATTGCCAACGCCGGGCTGACCAACTACGGGGCCTTTTTGGACTACACCCCAGAGGCCTTCGACCGGCTGACGAGCGTCAACCTGCGCGGCAGCTACTTCACCGCCCAGGCCGCGGCGAAAGCCATGATCGCCCGCGGCCGCGGCGGGCGCATCCTGCTGATGTCGTCGGTGACGGGGGCGCGCGCCTTTTTGAATCTGGGCGTGTATGGCATGACCAAGGCCGGCATTCGGCATTTGGCAAAAAGCCTGGCGCTGGAGCTGGGCGCGCATGGCATCACCGTCAACGCCATCAGCCCGGGCGCCATCATCACTGAGCGCACCCTGGCCGACGACCCGCACGTGGCGCAGAACTGGGCCAGTGTCACCCCCAACGGCCGCGCCGGGCGCGTGGACGATATTGTGGCCGCGGCGCAATTCCTGGCCTCGCCGCAGGCCAGCCACATCACCGGGCAAACGCTGATGGTCGACGGCGGCTGGACGCTGCACAGCCCGCTGCCGGCCGAGCACCCGAAAATGCCACCCGCATCGTCCCAACTTAAGTGAGTGTATGCCCATCGACTACGAGACCGCCAAAGAAAAACTGTACGTCGCCGTCATCGCCGACATTCTGGACGAGATGGGCTATCGCGACCAGGTGATGGACGCGGCCATCCGCCCGCTCCAGCCGGAGAGCATCATCATCGGCCGGGCGCGCACCGAGCTAGTGGTGCCGGAGTTTTCGATCCCGGCCAGGCCGTTTGAAAAACAAATTGAAGCCACCGACGCGCTTGAGCCGGGCGATATCATGGTGGCGCACATGAGCCAACTGACCGCCTGCGCTTTTTGGGGCGAGCTGTTCAGCACCGGAGCCCGCATGCGCGGCGCGGTGGGCGCGGTGCTGGATGGCTACGTGCGCGACGTGCGCCGGGTAACGGAGATGAACTTTCCCGTCTTCGCCGCTGGCGTGCGCGCCCCCAACTCCAAGGGCCGCGCCACCGTGGCCGCCTACGACGTGCCCATCCGCTGCGGCGGGGTGCTGGTGAATGCCGGCGATGTGCTATTCGCGGAGGTGGACGGCGTAGTGGTCATCCCGGAGAAGATCGCGCCGGAGGTGTTGGAGCGTGCCCTGGAGGTGGCCGAGCGCGAGAACCGCGTGCGCAGCGACTTGCTGGCGGGTTCCAGCATGCGCGCCGCCTGGGACAAACACCGGGCGCTTTAGAGCGGCTGCAGATAACGAGGAAATCCGATAGCGCATGAGCC
>JAYTFQ010000479.1:0-9945 GCA_043734225.1 Anaerolineales bacterium
GCCTCTCGTTCGGCCGGCTTTTTCGCTGGGTGGTTCGGGGCGAAATTTAGATGCTTTGGTTGGCCGGCCGCTTGCGGAGCTCGGCTTCTGGCGAGACGCGCTGGACGTTCCAGGCCAGGCCCAGCTTCTCCAGCCCGCGGATGAACAGGGCCGAGGCGTCAAACTGCCACCAGCGCAGGCCGTGAAAGGCCGAGCGCGGGAAGGCGTGATGGTTGTTGTGCCAGCCCTCGCCAAAGGCCAGCAGGCCGATCAGCCAGTTGTTGCGGCTCATGTCCTTGGTGCTGTACGGGCGCTTGCCAAAGGTATGGCAGATGGAGTTCACGCTCCAGGTGATGTGGTGCGTGAGGAAGATGCGCACCAGCCCGCCCCACAGCAGCCCGTGCCAGCCGCCGATGGCGAAGGGGATGATCAGGCTCAGCCCCGCCCACACGAACCAGGTGCGGTCGACGAAGACCACCACCGGGTCCTTGGCCAGCCACGGGCCATAGATCTCCGGCCGCGGCTTGTGCGTGAACATCCAGCCGACGTGCGAGTGCCATAGGCTGACCAGCGGGCTGTGCGGGTCGCCCTCCAGGTCGGAATGGGCATGGTGCTCCAGGTGAATGGACGCCCACTCGCCGGGCGGCCCCTCGGGGGCCATGGCGCCAAACATCAGCAGCAGGCCCTTTACCCACGGGTAGGTTTCAAAGCTGCGATGGGTCAGCAGGCGGTGATTGCCCACGGTGATGCCCAGGCCGGACAGCACATAGAACACCAGCAGCAGCGCGATATCGGTGGCATTCACATAGCGCTGCCACAGGGTGGTGATGGCGTACAGCGTGGCCAGCAGCGGACCCGCCACGATAAAAAATACAACCAGCTTTTCCAGCCAGCTTTTTTCCAGCTTCAGCTCCGGCAGGGCCAGTTGAGGCCGTTCGCTTATCAGATTCGATTTCATCCTGTTTCCTCGTCAGGGCTGTGCTAAGTGTAGCGGGCCTGGTAGCCCAACTGCCGACCAAGACCCGCTAGCACGCGCAGGCCCAGTCGTTGGAGCGAAACGGGGATCCCCACGCCGAAGGTTTGGCTTTCGATCTCGCTACCGATGACAGCCAATTGTAACAGGTTCACTTGACCGCGGGGATTGGTCTTGCCCAGCCGGGCGAGCGCGAACAACGTCTCGAAAAAGTCTTCATTTCCCAGCGCCGGGCGAAAGCTGTGCCGCAGCTGCAGCGCATCCGGGCCGGCCGCCCAGCAATTGATATGATACGCGCCGGGCGGGATCACCACCGCCTCGCCGGGACCCGCCTGGCGCTCGGCGCCGTTGAGCCGGTAGCGCGCCAGGCCCGCGACGATGTCGAAGCGTTCTTCCTGGTTGAGCTGCACGTGTTCGCCAAAGGCCGACGGGCCCGGCGGCAAGAAGTGGTCGAACTCGACGTATGCGCCGCCCGTCTCGGCTTGCGTGTGTCGGAAGACGATGCGCTCGCCAGTGCGCGGGTTGTGGATGGCTTGCCCGGGCTGCGCCATGGTTCTAACGCGCCGCCGACCGCGGCATTTGGACGTCGGCCAACCAGGCCAGCGCGCTCAGAAGGGCCAGGGCGAAGGTGGCGATGACAAAACTTGCGAACCACAGCCAGGTGGCCGGGTTGCGCAGGGTAAACAAGGCCGCATGGATGACCGAGGCCAGCAGCACGCCGGCCGCGAACACCCACATGGCCGCCAGCGCGATGCGCGTCTCCAGCCAGGTGCGCCGGCTGGCCAGCAGCAGACTGCCGACGCCATAGGACAGAAATGGCGCGGAATATAGCTGCGCCAGCAACGGCGTGATCTTCCACGGCCAGACCACGCTCATGGCGCCGGGCGCGGCCAGCAGGGCTAAAGCTAAGAGCGTAACAACCAGGCCTTGCGCCAGCAGATACAGTCGCACCACCAGCGGCAAGGCAGCCGCGCTGCCCGCCTCCGGCGCCGGGGCCTGCCGGTGTCGCCAGGCCAGCCAGGCGGCGATGAGCGGGTAGATCAGGTATGCGGCAAACCACACATAGGTGGGTGGCACGGCCGGATTGAATTCGCCCAGGTGCAATAGCGACACCAACATCAGCAGTCCGGTCCAAATAGCGATCATGGGCAGCACCACCCGCACCTCCGCCCACTGGCGCGCCAGCAGACAGCCGGCCATGAAGGTGGCGCCCGAAAGATACATGGCGCCCAGAAAGCGCGCGTGCAGCGGCGGCACCAGCCAGGGCAGGGCAACATCCGCGTGGCTGGGAATGAAATAGCCCCACACGCCCACCCACAGCGCCAGCAATCCAACCGCCGCAAAATAGACCCGCTGCCCCGTGGAAATTCGGTTCATGTTTCGCCGGCGCCTTTCAGCTTCTGCCGCTCTGGCCGCTGCCAGCCGGTGCGCACCAACAGGCCTTCCAGGATGCCCGGCGCCAGCCAGTGCAGCGCGTACAGCAGGCGCAGCATGGCGGGCATGACGTGCTCGCGCCGGTTGCGCGCCGTCGCCCACAGCACGCCCGCGGCCGCTTGCTCGGTCGTCAGGTCCGGGATAATGCGGGCGATGCGCGGGCCGCGCTCCAGGCTGCCCGGGTTGTGGTCGAAGTACGGGCTCAGCACCCGCCCGGGCACCACGCTGGTCACGCTCAGGCCCGTGCCGTGCAAGTCGGCTCGCAGCGCTTCGGTGAAGCCGCGCAGCGCCCAGCGGGCGGCCATGTAGCCGGTGGCCCCCGGCCAGACGGCCCGCGAGGCCGGCGAATTGATGACCACAATCTGGCCGCTGTCGCGCGCCAGCATGCCCGGCAAAAAGGCGCGCGTGGTGTAGAAGGCGGTGAAATAGGGCGCCGCCATCATCTCCATGGCTTCTTCGGCGCTGGTCTCCTCGATGAATAACCAGCGGCCCGCCCCGGCGCTGTTGACGATGATGTCCGGCAGCCCGGCCTCGCGCGCCACGCGCCAGGCCATCTGCGCCACCTGCAGCGGGTCGGCCAGGTCAGCGGCGTAGACCCAGGCCTGCCCGCCCGCGGCGCGGATCTCGCCCGCCAGCGCCTCCAGCGCCGGCTGGGTGCGCGCCACCAGCGCCACCCGGCCCCCGGCCAGCGCCGCCGCCCTGGCCGTGGCCGCGCCGATGCCGCTGGAGGCGCCGGTGATGAGGATCAGGCTGCCGTTTATTTTCATAAGGCAGGAAGCATACGTTACATTGGCTCAAACGCAACCGCCGGCGTGCCATGTCCGCGCCGCGTCAGCCGCCGCTCTGTTTCTTGGACGAGATTTCAAGGGCATCGCTCCTGACGAGGGCTCTCACCAGCCGCCCAAGGTAAAGTGGCGCTTGATTCGGAGCAAACACCGCGCCTTGGCCAGTACTTGTGGTGGGCGAGTTTGTCAGTCAACTTATGTAAACTAGAACGGCGACCACCAGGGTATCTGTTTTGAAGCGGCATAAGTGGCCGCTACGCGAGTGGTTTTTGCGGCAAATACGACGAGGGAAGTGGCATTGGATGCGGGAGAAGTGTACGGACATAATGTTGCATTGACAGCGTGAGGGTGCCAAAAACCTTTGGATCAGTGTGGCGGGCGACCAGTTGTGATGCTCCCTGGGCGGCGGGCGGGACTGATTGGCAATAACCGCTGGTCGCAGTCGTTGGCGAACCACGGCGTGAGCCTTATACTCGGCCCATCGGCTGGCCTGACGTGAGCCGCCGCGCTGCATCGAACGAGGATGATCCATGCTGACCAAGGAAGACGCCGACGACTTTGCCGCCCACTGGCTCGCCGCCTGGAACGCGCATGATCTCGATCAAATCATGGCACACTACGCAGACGACGTGACCCTCAGTTCGCCGGTGGTGGCCCAGTTGCTGAATGACCCCGCGGGCCTGGTCACCGGCAAGGCCAATCTCCACGCCTATTTCCAGAAGGGCCTGACGGCCTTTCCCGAGCTGCGCTTTACGCTCATCGAGGTGCTGTGGGGCCTGCACAGCGTGGTGCTCTACTACGAAAACCAGCGCGGCACGCACACGGCTGAATATATGGAGCTCTCACCGAAGGGAAAAGTCAAGCGCGTGGTAGCCAACTATAGCCGCTAAAGAGGCTGCGCATGGAATTCTGCGACGTTGTGGACGAGCATGGCGCGCGCACCGGCCGGACTGTTGCGCGCGGCACCCGGTTGGCGGCTGGCGAATACTATCTCGTCGTCCATGTCTGGATCCGCGACGAGGCCGGCGACTACCTTGTCCAGCAGCGCGCCCACGACCGTCCGGTTGATCCGGGCGTCTGGGCCGTCACAGCCGGCTATGTGCAGGCCGGCGAAGACAGCCGCTCCGCCGCCCTGCGTGAAACCCGCGAAGAGCTGGGCCTGTCGTTGCTGCCCGCCCAGCTTCAGCGGCTCACACAGCACGCCCTCAACGACCGCTTCGAGGACATCTGGCTGGCCACCGTCACCCGCGCCGCTCTCGGCCAGCCCCAGCCGGGGCCGGAAGTGGCCGATTGGCAATGGGCGTCTAAGGCTATGCTGGGCAAGCTGATTGAACAGGGCGATTTCTTTGGATATAGCTACTTTGATGGCTTGCCGGGGTAACGCGAGGCCAAATGCGAGTCACGGTGGTTGCCAGACGAGTGGTATATTCTTGTTGAGGCGCCTGTGCCAACCATTCTCATCGAAGGTTACAAGTTTCGCTTTTATTCATCTGACTTTTCCGAGCCGCCGCATGTGCATGTCCTCCGTGGTGAGCATCAGGCGAAGATCTGGCTCGTGCCAATCGCGTTGGTATACAATCACGGCTACAATACCGCTGATCTCAACCGCATCTTGCGATTGACCGGCCAGCACCAGGCCAGGCTGTTGGAGGTATGGAATGAGTACTTTTCCCACTGATCTAACCAGGGTCGTCCAGGCAACGGCGGTGCAATTTGAGGGCGACCGGCTGACTGTACGCCTGAGCGACGGCCGAGAAGTCAGCGTGCCCTTCACCAAGGTGGACTGGCTGCGGTGGCTAGCCAAGGCCACGCCGGAGCAGCGTGCGCGCTGGTCGATTGAACCGGACGGTTTCGCTGTTTACTGGGAAGAGCTGGACGACGGTTTCGAAATTGCCCATCTGTTGGCCATGCAGCCCCTAACCTGAGTCGACTCGGCGGAATGTCTCAGTAATTCACTCTAGGTCTGTCCTCAGTAAACGCCGACCATCTACCGATCGATTATGTGCCCTAGCCAAATTCCGCAGCATTTCTCCGCGCACTTCGCGTTCTCAGCAGTGAGTCAGCCTTTTCCTCCCGACCACCCGTGCTATAATCCCGCCACGAGGGTTAGCACTGGTGTTCCCCAATCCCTTCCGCAAGCCGCAGGACAAAAAGCCCAAGGGCAAAACCGACACGGCGCCCAGAAGCGGGGCGAGCCCAAAGAGCGGTGGCAAACCCGCGCCCGCTAAGGCTGGCGCGCGCCCGGGCGCCGGCAGGGGCAGCGGCCGCGGCGATGGCCCCCGCCCGCGTTCTCGCGGGCAGCAGCCGCTGCCGCCGGCCGGCATGTCGCTGGACCGCAAGCTGGATATTGTCGGCATCATCCTGGTCTTCATCGGCCTGCTCACCGCCCTCAGCCTGTTTTCGGCCAATAACAGCGATATTCCCTTCCTTTCCGCCTGGCTGACCTTTAACAAGCAGTTGGCCGGCTGGGGGGTGTTTGGCCTGCCGCTGGCCTTCTTGGGCATTGGGCTGTGGCTGGTGCTGCGCAAGTTTGGCGACCGGCTGCCGCAGGTGGAAGCCGAGCGCCTGGTGGGTCTGGTGCTGCTCTACCTGGCCCTGCTGACCAGCTTCCACTTTGCCGCCGCCGCCGACAAGGCCTCTATCTTTGACATTGTCCCCACTGGCCGCGGCGGGGGCGTGGTCGGCGCCGCCATCCTGTGGGGGCTGCTCACCGCCTTGGGCACCGCCGGCAGCGCCGTGCTGCTGATTGCCTGGTGGATCATCGCCGTGGTGCTCACCGCCGGCCTGTCCGTGCCGGAGATGGTCCTGGCCGGCGCCGGCCTGGTGCGCCGCCTGCGCGGCCAGCCGGAACTGCCTTCAGCGGCTGGGTCGTTCCTGGAGCGCCAGCTGCCCCTGCCGCGCATGGGCGACTCTGCCCCGCGTGACCCGGAGCGCGCGCGCGACGCCGCAGATGAACCTTCCGCGCCGCGCACTGCGCCGGCCGCTGCCCCCGCCACGCCAGCCAAAGCCGCGGCGGCCAAGGCCGCTGCCGCCGCTGGCACTCAAGCCGCCGCCCTTGCCGGAGCAGATGCCGCCAAGACCCCACCGCGCAGCGAGGCCGACCGCTTCCCGGCCCCGGCCGCCATGCCGGCGCCGAGCTTTGATCAGCCGCTGGTGATCGGCGGCGACCAACCCTGGGTGCTGCCGGCCGTGGCCGATATGCTCGACGCCGGCACCGAGAGCGGCGCCGACGACGACTACGACCGCCAGCGCGCCAACATCATCGAGCACACGCTTGCCGCCTTTGGCGCGCCGGTGCGCGTGGTCGAGGTCAATCGCGGGCCGACCATCACCCAGTTCGGCGTCGAGCCCGATTTCGTCGAGCAGCGCGGCGGCAAGAAGACCAAGGTCAAGGTGGGCAAGATTGCCGCCCTGGCCGACGACCTGGCCCTGGCGCTCTCGGCGCACTCGGTGCGCATCGAAGCCCCCGTGCCCGGCAAGGGCTTCGTCGGCATCGAAGTGCCCAACACCGAAACCTCGCTGGTGGCCTTGCGCGATGTGATGGAATCGGCCAACTTCGACAAGATCAAGGGCACCCTGCGGCTGGGCCTGGGGCAAGACGTTTCCGGCAGCGCCATTTCCACCCGGCTGGACGGCATGCCGCACTTGCTCATCGCCGGCACCACCGGCTCCGGCAAGAGCGTGTGCGTCAACGCCATCATTGCCTGCCTGCTGCTGCAGAACACGCCCGACGACCTGAAGTTCGTCATGGTCGACCCCAAGCGCGTGGAGCTGACGTCCTACAACGGCATCCCACATCTGCTGTCGCCGGTGGTGGTGGAGCTGGAGCGCGTGGTGGCCTCGCTGCAGTGGGTGACGCGCGAGATGGACGAGCGCTACCGCAAGTTCGCCAAGGCCGGCGTGCGCAACATCATCGACTACAACGAGCGCCTAACCGCCAACAACGAGCGCAAGGTGCCTTACCTGGTCGTCATCATCGACGAGCTGGCCGACCTGATGATGCTGGCTCCGGACGAGACCGAGCGCACCATCACCCGCCTGGCGCAGTTGGCGCGCGCCACCGGCATCCATCTGATCATCGCCACCCAGCGCCCGTCGGTGGACGTGGTCACCGGCCTGATCAAGGCCAACTTTCCGGCCCGCATCGCCTTCGCTGTGGCCTCCGGCGTGGACTCGCGCGTGATCCTGGACCAGCCCGGCGCCGAGCGCCTGCTGGGCCGCGGCGACATGCTCTTCCAGTCGCCGGACGCCGCCACCCCGCTGCGCATGCAGGGTGTGTACGTGTCGGACAGCGAGATCCAGCGCATCGTGCGCTATTGGAAGGGCGCGCGCGGCATGGAGGCGGTGGAAGCAGCCGCCGCGGCCCCAGCCGCCGAGGGCGCGGCGGTGAATGTTGTCCGGCCCAGCAACGGCACCGTCGCGGCCCCGGCCCCCGCTCAGCCGATTCCGCAACAGCAGCAGGCGCTGTGGGACACGCCGGCCTTCGCCGATGTGGAGACGCGGCCGGACGGCGAAGATGAGCTGCTCGACGAAGCCATCAAGGCCGTGCGCGAGATGAAGAAGGCCTCCATCTCGCTGCTCCAGCGCCGGCTGCGCATCGGCTACACCCGCGCCGCGCGCCTGATCGACGTGCTGGAAGAAAAAGGCATCATCGGCCCGGCCGAATCCGGCGCCAAGCCGCGCGAAGTCATCAACTTCGGCGGCACCACCGACGCCGGCGGCGCCCTCAACCCCAGCGCCCCATCCCAAGCCCCTGCTGATGCCGCCGCGGACAAGCGCTCCTGGACTTCTGAATAAAGCCCCTTGCGCACCCTTTCTCTCTTTCTCTCCCTCTCTCTCTTTTTAGCCGCTTGCACCTCGCCGAACCCAACGGCCTCGCCGACCGTGGCGCGCACCGCGGCCGCCAACACGCCGGTGGTTCAGCAAACGGCCAGCACGGCTTCAGCGGCCACGCATACGGCGGCTGCTCCGGCGGCAACGGCCGAACCATCTGCTACGCCCGCGCCGGCCGCTGCTGAGCTGGGTTATGTGGCCGGCGCCAGCCCCACCGCCGGCGTGCTCGACGCGCTGCAAGCAGCAGCCAAGAACCTGGGCTGGACGGTGCAAAGCGCGCCGGGCGGCGCGCAGGCGCTGACCACTTTGGCGCAGGGCGGGGCGCAAGTCGTGGTGGTGGACGGCGCCGACCTGGACGCGGCCACGCGCGCTGCGGCCGGCGCATTCCCCAAAACCTATTTCATTGACGTGGGCCAGGCCGGCGCCGGTGACCCGCTGCCCAACCTGCTCACGTTGGGCGCCGGACCAACACGGCAGGACCAGCTTGGCTTTATGGACGGCGTGGTGGCCGGCTACGCCACCCAGGCCAAGGTTCTGACCGCTGTCGGCTACACCACCGATGCCACCGGGTTGAAATATCGCAATGGGTTCTTGCACGGCGTGCGGCTGAGCTGTTCCCGCTGCCGGGTGGATTTCGTGGATGTCACCGATCTTAACGACGGGGCCGCGGCGGCTGAAAAGGCGCGCCTGAATGCCTCGCTCAGCTCAGACGTGGTGTTTGCCGCGGCCGGCGCGGCCAGCGCCGCCGCCCTGCAAGCCGCCGCCGGCCAGGGCGCCTGGGTGCTGGGCGCCGACGCGGACATTTACCTGAGCGTGTTTGGCGGCGGCACGGCCGCCGGCGCGGACAAGGTGCTGGCCAGCGCCTATTTCGATCCGGGCGCCGCGGTTGCGGCCGCGCTCAAGGCTTTTAAAGCAGGCAAGCCCTGGACCGGCCCGCGGCCTTTTTCCGCCGCCACGGGCGCGCTGATCCTGGCGCCATACCACGTCTCCACGGATGTGCTCAGCGACCTGGACCGCAGCGACGCGCTGGTGGTGATTGGGCAACTGGCCGATGGCTCGCTGGACACCGGCATCGATCTGACAACGGGCAACGAACAATAACGGCCGACTTCGGAAAACAAACCGCCCGGCGAGCAAAGCTCGCCGCGCGGTTTGTTTTCCGAAACATCTCAATAAGCAGGCTTCGCCCGCGGCACATCTCCGCGCGTCTGCCGGAACCACACCATCCCGGCCAGCGCGCCCATCAGCGCCATGATAAACACCACCACCACCCCGCAGCAGGCCGAACTGGCCAGGACCGTGCTGTAAAAGCTCACGGGTGACACCGGCGTTTGCGGCAGGGCTACCCCCAGGCCCTTCGCGATGGTCTGCATTTCCGCCTGGGCGCCCGCCGGCCCCAGGATCGCCGCGCCTAACAGCCCGCCGATGACGCTCCCCAACAGCGTGACGGCGCCCGCCGCGCCCCCGGCCATTGCGCCCACCCGCGTGGCGCTGGGCTGATCGGCCGGGGCCTGCACCCGGCAGGCGAACCAGCCCGCCGCGGCCCCCAGCACCAACCCCAGGCACGGCAGGCAAATTTGCCAGCCGACCGCGCCGCCGATCAAGGCGGCCACAAACCCCAACACAGCGGCAATCCAGGTTGCTCTGCGCATGGCCTTCCTCCCGAGGCGGCGTCAACGGTCGCCCGCCACCTTGCTGTTAGTTATACCTCGTATCGTCGTTGCGCTGCTTCAGCCTGTCGCAGTTTACCGACCGAATAGGATGCCGTGGTCAGACGCCCGTAGGGGTCTGCCCACGGCATCCTATTCGGCCAAAACATCCTTGGTTTCCTTGTTCACAGAACAGTGTCCGCGCTATCTGGCTGGGTAGTTACGAATGCCGGCCGAAATGAAGGCTGTAGCCCAACACCCGCGGGTGTTGGGCTACAGCCTTCATTTCGGC
>JAYTFQ010000480.1:0-8210 GCA_043734225.1 Anaerolineales bacterium
CGATTGCATCGACGGCTCGGCTCGCTACGATTTTTTCCATGACTCTCTGCGACAGCCTGACCGGTTGCGGTTCTAAAGTGATTTAGGCGCGGGCCGCGGCCTGGGCGGGCTGGTCAACCGGCTGCGGCTGAGTGGCCAGCCAGAAACCGAGGAACATCAGCCCGGCGCCCAGCAACTCGCTGACGTACAGCCAATCACCGACCCCGAGCCGGATGAGGGTGCCGGCGCTGGCCGGAAAAAGCGCGCCAACCGCGATCAGGATGTTGCCAACCATGCGGTTGGCCAGCACGTGCTTGCGCCAAAAGAGCCAGGCGCTCCAGGCAGCGCCGCCCACCAGCGTGACGGTGCCATAGATATTGAGCAGGATCGTGAGCAAGATGATCAGGCCGTTTTGAGTCAGCAGTTCTCGATATTGGGTGGAGATGGGCAGACCGGCCTGAAACGCCGCCCCGTTCACGGGCGCGGCAAACACGGCCCCGGCCGCGATGGAGGAAACGACGGCCAGCCCAATGGCCACGCGCGCGGCCACGCCCGGCTTGCGCACCAGCAAGAAAATGGTGCCCTGCCCCAGCCAGGCCGCGCTGAGCATGGCGCCGCTGGCATACCACAGTCGCAGCAGCGTGGGGCTCCAACGCACGGCCAGGTACGCCTCGGCCAGCGTGCCCAGGCCGTAAAACGTCAACCCAATCCCCCACATCAACGAGTGCGGCCGCTGCCCAATGCGGTAACGGTTGAGCACCGTGGCCGCGAAAAAGAAAGTGATGGCGGTGGAGAAGAAGGGGAAGAGATGTACCAGATCCATCTATCTAAATGCTCCATGTGGTCTGCAACTCGACCACTCGTGCGCCTTGCCCAGCGCGGATTTCAGGCCCTATTCATTAGATAACGCTGTCCACTGGTTTTGTCAATTTCATCGTTAGAGTGTGCTGACAGGGTCAACATCCACCTGCCAACCGCGAAACGTCAGTCCGCGCAGCAGCGCGGCCGGGTCTGGGCCGCGGATGATGATTTGCCAGCGGTTCTCGCCGTTGATCTTGCCGAAGAAGCACGGCGCGGGACCCACCAGATCGGTGCTGGTCACATGGCCGGTCTTGATGCGCTCTTGAATCTGGGCCAGGACGGCGCGGGCCTCGGCCTCGGCCCGGGCGTTGTCCAGATGGCGGTAGACCATGCGCAGCACGCGCCGGAATGGCGGATAGCCCAACTCCTTGCGGTAGCGCAACTCGCGGGCGAAGAACTCGGCGTAATTGTGGCCGGCGGCGGCATGAATGGCGTAGTGCTCGGGGTTGTAGGTTTGCAGCACCACCCGCCCGCCCAGCAGCCCGCGCCCGGCCCGGCCGGCCACCTGAGTCAGCACCTGAAAGGTGCGCTCCGAGGCGCGATAATCCGGCAGGCCCAGGCCCACATCCGCGGAGATGACGCCCACCAAAGTCACCAGCGGCAGATCGAGGCCCTTGGCAATCATCTGGGTGCCCACCAGCACATCGGCCTGGTGGCTGCTGAACTGCTGCAGGATCAGCTCATGCGCGCCCTTGAAGCGCGTGACGTCGCGATCCCAGCGCAGGGTGCGCGCGCCGGGCAGCAGCTCCAGCGCCGCCGCTTCCACCCGCTCGGTGCCGGAGCCAAAATACTTGATGCGCTTGCTGCCGCAGTTGGGGCAGCGCTGCGGCTGCTCGCGGCGGAAGTTGCAGTGATGGCACACCAACTGCGGGGCGGCCAGCGTGGCGCCGCTCTCGCCGGCCATATGATAGGTGAGCGGCATGTCGCAGTTGTCACACTTGAGCGCCTCGCCGCAATCACGGCAGAAGACAAACGTGGCCGAGCCGCGCCGGTTGAGGAACAGGATGGCCTGCTCGCCGCGCCCCACCACTTCGGCCAGCGCCGTCTGCAAGCGCCGGCTGAAGATGGAGGTATTGCCGGCCCGCAACTCCTGGCGCAGGTCCACCACCTCCACCGGCGGCAGGTCGATCATCTGGGCCTCGGGCGCGGCATCGGCCAGCGGGTGATAGCGCGAGGCGACGTGGAAGCGCTCAGCCTGCTCCTGCAGCCGGCGGGCGTGGCCCATAATGCGCTGCGGCAGCTCCAGCAGCCGGTAGCGGCCCTGCCGGGCACGCTGATAGGTGACCAGGTCGGGCGTGGCCGAGCCCAACACGCACACCGCCCCCAGCCGGCGCGCATATTCCACCGCTGCCTCGCGGGCGTGGTAAGGCAGCGCGCCCGCCGCCGCGTCTTGCTTGTAGGCGTCGTCATGCTCTTCGTCCAGCACGATCAGCCCGATATCCGGCAGCGGCGCAAACAGCGCGCTGCGCGCGCCGATGACCACATCCACCAATCCCAGGCGGGCGCGGCGCCAGGTGTCGTAACGCTCGCCATCATCCAACTCGCTGTGCCACACCGCCACGCGGCCGGGGAAGCGGGCGGCGAAGCGGCGCACGGTCTGCGGGGTGAGCGCGATTTCGGGCACCAACACCAGCGCGCGCCGGCCCTGCGCCAACGTGGCGGCCAGGGCGCGCAGGTAGATTTCGGTCTTGCCGGAGCCGGTGACGCCGTGGAGGAGAACGGGTGTGGGAGTGTGGGACGATCCAGCGTAGGCTGGATCGGGGGGTGTGGGAGAAGAGGCGGGAGAAGGTGTGTGAGTAAGTGGGTGTGTGGGTGAGTGAGTGGGAAAAGACAAGTCACTGACGGACTCGGAAACCATTGGCGTCTGGTTGTCTGCAATGATGGCGGCCAGGGCATCCCAGGCCTGCTGCTGGTCGGGGGTCAGTTCAGGCGGGTCGAAGGGGACGAATTCCTTGCCGGCCAGCGAGTCGCGCCAGACTTCGGCCTCGCCCAGGTCCAGCAGGCCGCGTTCGGCCAGGTCTCTGAGGTCTTGCAGGCTGCTGCCCGTCTGGGCATACACCCAGCTCACATCCACCGGATCAAAATCGTCGGCCAAGAAATCGAGCACGGCCGCCAGCCGCTTGGCTTTGGCTGGGCTGCGCGAGAGATCGGGCCGGGCGGCCTCCACCTGGGCCAGTGTGGCCGACAGGCGGGCCGTGCGCACGTGCTTGGCGCGCACCGTGGGCGGCTCCAGCAGGCTCTGGCGGCTGACCAGCCCACGCTTCTCCAGGCTTTCGGCCGACGAGCGCCAGCCGCGCGGCAGAGCCCGCTCGATCTGGCGCCCGCGCAGCGGCCCGCGCTCGGTCAACAGGTCGAACAACGCCTGCTGGCCCGTGGCCAGGGTGCGCGGCTCGCCGGGGTTAAGGCTGTAGAGGACGTCGGCGCGCTTGGACAGGCCAGGCGGCAGCATCAGGATCAAACACTCGATGAGCGAGGCCAGGTAGGTGTGCGCCAGCCAGCGCGCCAGATCGATTTGGGCCGGGGTGAGCACCGGCTCCGGGTCGATCAGCCCCTCAATCGCGCTGACCTGCTTGACGGGCGGCGGCGTGTCGCTGAGGCCGGTGACAATGCCCTGGGTGCGCTGCGGCCCAAACGGCACCGTGACCAGATGGCCGATCTTGATCCGCCCACGCAGCGACTCAGGGATGGCGTAGCTGTAGGCGGCGGTCAGGCGCGGGACGTTGACGACGATGTCGGCGAACATAAGAGACGGGGTGCGGGGTGCGTGTTCCGTTGTTAGGTGGGCTTTGCCGGCCGGTTAGGCAACCTTGGCGGCATTAGTGATGTCAGGAAGCTGCTTGCCTTTGAACCAGGCCACAAACCCGTAATATGCGATGCTGCCGAACATAAATACGAACAGCGGGATTAAGAGAATAGCGGCCAGTTTGTCTCGCATTGTCCTTGCTCACTTCTTCGGGCCTGCCCAGATGCCAGCCGTTTGGCAAGTTTTCGTCACGGACCACGTAACACGCAACACGCAACACGCAACACGCAACACGCAACACGCAACACGCAACACGCAACACGCAACACGCAACACGCAACACGCAACAAGTTTAGCTCTTCCCGTCCGCGGCTTCCGCCTGGGGCAGATACATCGACAGCCTCGAGATGCGCAGCCCATCCAGCGCTTCTACCTTCAGCCGGATGCCGTCGGCCTCCACGGTATCGCCTACGCGCGCCATGCGGCCCAGCCGGCCCAGCACAAAGCCGGCGATGGTGTCGTAAAAGTCGTCGTGCAGCTTGAGGCCCAGCCGGTCGTTCACGTCTTCAATGTTCGTCAGCCCGTTGACCAGGTAGGCGCCGGTGGGCAGGCGCTGAATATCCGGCGCGGATTTATCGAATGGGTCGGCCACATCGCCGACGATGCGGCCCACCAGGTCATCCAGCGTGACCAGTCCGGAAGTGCCGCTGTACTCGTCGAGCACGATGGCGATGTGCTGCCGGCGGGCGCGGAACTGCTGGAGCAGGGCATCTAGGCGGATGGTGTCGGGCACGAATAGCGCCTCGCGCAGCAGGCCGCGCACGGTGGCGGTCAGGCGGGCATCGTGCTGCACGCGCACCAGGTCCTTGACGTTGGCGATGCCGACAATGTGGTCCAGGTCGCCCTCGTACACGGGAAACTTGCTGAAGGGGTGTTTGATGGCGTGCTGGATGAATTCCTCCAGGCCGGCATCGGCCGGGATGGCGATCATCTCGGTGCGCGGCACCATGGCCTCGCGCGCGGTCAGGTCGCCAAAATCAAATACGGCCGTGAGCATCTCGCGCTGGCTCACTTCCAGCGCGCCGCTTTCGCCGGAGGCGTGCACCAGCAGGCGCAGCTCCTCTTCCGAGTGCGACGATTCCGGGCCGCCGGCCGGCTCCAGCCCCAGCAAGCGCAGCAGGAAATTGCCAGCGCTGTTGACGACCCAAATGAAGGGGTTGAAGATCCGCCCGATCAGCCGAGTGGGCGTAGCGACCAACAGCGCGATGGTTTCGGCGCGCTGCAGCGCCAGAGCCTTGGGCATCAGCTCGCCAACCACCACTTCCAGGAAGGTGATGATGGTGAAGGCCAGGATGGCGGAAATGGTGCGCCCAGCCACGCCCACCCAGGCGGCGGGCAGCAAGGCCAGCACCGGCTCCAGCAGGCCGGAGAGCGCCGGCTCGCCCAGCCAGCCCAGGGTCAGGCTGGCCACCGTCACGCCCAACTGCGTGGCGGCAATAAAGCGATCCAAATGCTCCAGCGCCTTTTTGACCGCGCGCGCGCCCGGCCGGCCCTGCTGCAGCAGCTCTTCAACACGCGTCGGCCGCACGCTCACCAGCGCATATTCGGCCGCCACGAAAAAGGCGTTGACCAGCACCAACACCACCACGCCCACCAGGCGCAGCAGATCAGACCCTAAAGCAGCATCCATCCGGTTAACTCAGTTCTCGAATCTTTTCTTCGACACCACAGCCGCGCCGTAACCCACCACCTGCTCAAAATCACCGCTCACGTCGCCGGAGGTGGCGTGACGCACCACTCGCGCCTGGTCGGCGCCCAGCGCGCGCGCCGCCCACAACATGGCGGCAATCGCGCCCGCCCCGCAGGCCTGCCCGCGGCCGCCGGCCTGCGCGGCCAGCACCCCGACCGGGTCCAGCGCCGCCACCTGGCGCAGCATCTCGGCGTCCAACTGTTCGGCCCGCGGCTGCGGAAAATAATGCGACAGATCGGAGCTGGCCACCAGCAGCGCCCGGCGCCCGGCCAGCGCCTGGGCCAGGGCCGCGCCCAAAGCGTGAGCCATCGCGTCGCTCTGGTCGCGCAGCATGATGGGCAGCAAACTGAAGCCGCCGGCCAGCACGCGCTGCAAAAAAGGCAGCTCGATCTCGATGGCGTGCTCCCGATCGTCGCGGATGGCCAGCAGCAGCCGCTCCGGCGGGCCGCCCAATTCGGCCGCCAGCGCCGCGCGCACCATGGCCAGCCCGGACGCGTCCACCGGCACCGCGCCCAGGGGCGTGGCATACGCCTGGTGGCCAGTGGTCAGGACGGGGCCATCGGCGTGGAAATGGCTGGGGCACACCAGCGCCACGACCTCCACGCTGGCCCCGCGCACGGCGCCAAAAGAGGCGGCGGCGACCGGGCCGGAATACATCAGCCCGGCATGCGGCGCCAGCAAGCCCACCACGTCCGCCGCGATTGGCTGCGCCAGCGGCGGCGCGGCCGCCAGATAATCGTCAATAACCTGGCGCAGCGCGCCAGCGTCCCGCGGATACCAGCGGCCGGCGATTGGCGACGGTCTCACATCGTCCATGATGTCTGTTTGCTGGCTTTCCCGCCTTTAATGTTGATCCGGTCCACCGACGCTGCCATTCGAGGAAACCCAAGAAATCAAAGATCGTTTGGCCGAATGGGATGCCTGGCCCAATCCCTACGAGGGTCGGGCCAGGCATCCCATTGGGCCAGCATTTTATTGAAAGGGCCCGGCTAGGCGGCATAGCGCGCCGCGCCGACAACCGCCGCCACGGCCACGGCCACGGCAAAAGCCAACACCAGCAGCCACTGCCGGCCGCCCAGCGGCTCTTGATCGGCAATCACCGGCTGGCCGCCCTGGATCACGTTCCAATTGACCGCCCACACCGGGCCGAGGATGGCGCTCAGGATCAGGCCGCCGGCCAACCCGCCCAGGTGGGCCCAGTTGTCGATGCCGCCTTGCAGGCCAAAGGCAAAGTTGATCAGCGCGATGAAGATGACCTGCTGCAGATTGCGCCGGCCGCGCGCGCCAAACAGCTTGCGGTGCCGGTACAAAAATATCCCCTGCGCGCCGATCAAGCCAAAGATGGCGCCGGAAGCGCCCAGCGACGGGGCCGGGGTAAAGATCAAGCTGAAGACCGAGCCGCTGAGCCCGGCCAGCAGAAAGATCACGCTGAAACGCAGCGAGCCGGAGAACCGCTCCACATCGCTGCCGAGGATGTACAGGGCATAGGCATTGAAGCCGATGTGCAAGATGCTGCCGTGCAGGAAGATGGAGGTGAACAGCCGCCAGTATTCGCCCTGGGCGATGAGCTGGTTGTCTTTCATGCCCATGGCACCCACGATATCCCCGCCCAAAAATTGCTGGCCGGCCAACTGGGCCAGGAACACGACGATGATGATGGCGAGAAAGACATAGGTGGCCCACACCTTGTGCATCGGCATGCGGGCCGAAATCTGGCGCGGCGCGCCGGGCGACATGGACGGCGCGCCGGGCTGCGGTGCGGGCAAATTGCCGGGCTGGCCGCTGGGCACACCCGGCGGGTAATCCAGCGGCGCGTTCACAGATGCACCATGCGCGGTTTGACGCGACTGTGCTCGGCTTCAATGATGGCCATGATGCGGTCGACGGTCTCGTCCAGCGTCATGTCCTGGTTGATGACGCAATAGTCGAACTCCCCAATGCGCTCCAGCTCCTTGCGGGCCGTGGCAATGCGCAGGTTGAGGCCCTCGGGGGTTTCGGTCTTGCGCGCGCGCAGCCGGTCCACCAGCTCATTTTCCGAGAGGGTGGTCATGAAAATCAGCGCGGCGCCATCGGCGGTGAGCTGGCGGACTTTGGCCGCGCCCTGGACATCGACGCGCATGATCACATCCTGGCCGGTGGCCAGCGCCTCGCGCACCTGCTGCTTGGGGATGCCCTTGTAGTCGTTGTAGACGTAGGCGTATTCCAGCAGCTCGTCGCTCTCGATCATGGCGGCGAACTCGTCCTTGGAGACGAAGAAATAGTCGCGGCCGTGCACCTCGCCCACGCGCGGCGGGCGGGTGGTGGCGGTGACAACGAAATGAAACGGCAGCCGGCGCTCTTTCATGCGCTGGATGACCGTGTCTTTGCCGACGCCGGACGGACCGGAAATGACGATCAGCAGCGGCGGACGGTGGGGATGATACAGACTTTCACTCATGCCATCTTGTTCCTTAACCAGACCCCATTATAATTGCTGCTGAGACATAACTGTATGACCAGGAGTGTTGATTATGCCCGTGTATGAATTTCGCTGCCAGAACTGCCAGAGCCGTGTCGGCATCCAGCTTAGTTATGCTGAATATGGCGTCAAAAAGGTGGCCTGCCCCAACTGCGGCAGCAACAAGCTCAACCGCCTGATCGGCCGCGTGCGGATTGCCAAGAGCGAAGACCGGCGCATGGACGACATGTCAGACCCATCGTTCCTGGGCGACGTGGACGAGAATGATCCCAAATCGCTGGCCCGCGCCATGAAAAAGATGGGCCAGGAGATGGGCGAAGACCTGCCGCCCGAGTTCAGCGAAATTACCAGCCGGCTGGAATCCGGCGAGGACCCTGAAGCGATCGAGAAGTCCATGCCCGAGCTGGGCGCCGGCGGCG
>JAYTFQ010000481.1:0-3351 GCA_043734225.1 Anaerolineales bacterium
GTGTCCCAATCGGAAAAGGTGCGCCGCTCGGTGGTGTAGATGGCCAGGGCGCCGCGCGGCGTGCCGTCGCGGATGGTCAGCGGCACAATCAGGGCCGCGGCCCACTCCATGCGCCGGGCCAGATCGCGCCGGCCCACGCGCGGGTCGGTGGCCATGTCGGTGCAAATGACGGGCATGCGCGTGAGCACGGCCGTGCCCAGCAGGCTGCCCGAGACGGGCACGCTGTAGCCGAGCGGAAAATCACCGCGGTGCGCGCGCAGCGCCAGGCTGCGCGGCTCGTCGTAATCGAGCTGCCAGATGGCGGATTGCGGCGCGTTCAGCAGGTCGCAAGCGCGGTCGAGCAGCAGGTCGAAAACTTCGTCGGGACTGTGGCCGATGATGTGCTCGGTCACATCTTCAATGGTATCGAGCAGCTTGCCTTCTTGCAGGGCAATCGTGGCCTGGGTGGCCAGGGCCTCCAGCGTGTTCTGGGCCTCGGCATCAAAGTGGGCGATGTGGGGGCTCTCGACGTTGATGACGCCTTCCAGCCCGCCGCCCGAGCCCAGCAGCGGCACGGCCAACTCCGAGCGCATCTGGCGCCGGTCGGTGAGCGGCCGGTAAATTTCAGACCAGGGCGCTTCGAGCAGGTCGTCGATGCGGGCCGGCCGGCGCTGGCGGGCCACCCAGCCGACCACGCCGCTTTGCACGTCTGGCGGCAGGTTGGTGCGGTGGCCGGCCGGGTCGCCGCCCACCAGCGCCCGCAGCCGCAGCAGGCCGGCATTTTTGTCCAGCACGCGGAACGAGCCGTATTCGGCCCCGGTCAGGTTGAGGGCGGCGTTCAGGATCTCGCGGAAGGTTTCGTCGACGTTGCGCCGCGAGCTGATGAGGCGGTCGGCGCGCTGCACGCGTTCCAGCTCGGCCACCTTGCGGCGCAGGGCGCGGTTCATGCCCTCAAACTGGCGCGTGTTGTAGATGGCGACCGCGGCCAGGTGGACAAAGGTGTCCAAAAGCAGCAGCTCGTGCTCGGTGAAAAGCCGCTCGCTGCGCCGGTCGATA
Source organism: Anaerolineales bacterium (assembly GCA_043734225.1). Lineage (GTDB taxonomy): Bacteria > Chloroflexota > Anaerolineae > Anaerolineales > UBA6663 > JAYTFQ01. The sequence goes on from JAYTFQ010000481.1 coordinate 1,036, forward strand.
TACAGCGCGCCCACGGCCTGGCTGCCCACCATCAGCGGATAGCAGGCGGAGGTGCGCACGCCGCCTTCATATTTGAGCGGATGGAAGCGCAGGCTGTGCTCCTCATAAGACAGCACGCGCGCGCGGCGCGCCAGGGCGGTGGCGCCCATGCCCTGCGAGCGCGGCACGTCGCCCAGCGGCGGCGCCTGGCCCTCGCCGGCCGACACGCGCGACTGCGGATCGAACTGTCCCTGGTCCGAGTTGAAGGTGTAAATCACCGCGCTGGCGCTGTCGTCGGGGTCGGCGCCCACCAGGCGCACCGCGGTTTCGGCGATCAACTGCAGCGCCTCCAACAGGGAGGTGTCCGGCCCGAGCTGGTTAATGCGCGAGCCGGCATCGCGCAGGATGCCCAGGGCGGTCGACCAATCACCGCCCAGCGGAATGGCGGACGGCGCTGCAAGCGAAGCGGCAGGGGAAGGCGGGTTCATGGCTGGTGATCAGAAATCGCAAGCCCCCCAAGGCCGGTTCCGCTGGCGTTGAGGGGCTTCATGGCCCAAAGGGACTATTTGGTTGGCGCACAGGCCAGTGAAAGGTCTAACGAATTAAGGGTATCACGCGCTGGCGCGCAAGTCAACGGCCGCGCCGGGGCACTTTGTACGAAAAATCACCAGTCTTTTTTACCGCCGTGAAACGGGTCGCCAAAGTAATTTGTTATTGACCACCCAATGCACCCGCGTATGCTAAAGTATGGCGCGCTGCCTCGCAGCGCGTCATCCAATTCGGACAGCACTTTACGACAGGCTCAGCAAATTCAATGAGGCCCCATGACTGACCTTTCAGACACGCTCTTGCCGCGCCTGCTGGCGCGCCGCTTGCCGGGCTTGCCGCCGCTGCCGGCGGAATTCGTGGTGCCGGACTACGAGGGCGGCTCGATTGCCAACCTGCCGGGGCAGGTGGCGTCCTGGCTGGGGGCCGGTGCCGAAGGCACCGGTAGCTCCTTTGGCAGCGGCGGGCTGCACCCGGAATGGATCGGCCCGCTGACGGGGCCGGTGTCGCGGGTGGTGATGGTGCTGGTGGATGCGCTGGGCTTCCAGCGTTTTCGCGGCCTGCTGAACGAGCCGGGCTCGGCCTGGCAGTGGCTGGCGCAGCGCGGCGTGCTGGCGCCGCTAACCTCGGTGTTTCCTTCCACCACCACCGCGGCCCTCACCAGCCTATCCACCGGGCTGGCGCCGGGGCGGCACGGCATGCTGGGCTATGAACTGTGGCTAAAGGAGTTTGGCATGACGGCCAACATGATCCAGCTCCAGCCCATGGCCGGCGGCCACACCACCGGCAGCCTGGTGGAGGTGGGGCTGGACCAGGAGAAATTTATCCGGGCGCCAATCCTGGCGCAGCATCTGAGCGGGCAAGGCGTGGACGTGCATGCCTTTCTGCCGGCCTTCATTGTGGGCTCGGGGTTGACGCGCATGAGCCTGGGGCGCGTGGCGCGGCACCCGTTTCACACGCCGGCCGATTTGTGGACCGGCCTGCGGCAACTGCTGGTGGCCACTCCCGGCGCGCGCCAATTCGTGTGGGCCTATTGGCCGATGGTGGACACCCTGTCGCACCAGTATGGGCCGGCGGATGAGTCGGTGACGCGGGAGGCACAGGCATTTGGCGAGATGCTGCGCCAGGCTTTTTTGGAGCCGCTGCCGGCGGCGGCGCGGGCGGGGACGCTGTTCGTGCTGCTGGCCGACCATGGCCAGGTGGATACGCCGCCGGTTGACGATTTCAATTTGAACAACCACCCCGAATTTCTTAACATGCTGCACATCCTGCCCACCGGTGAACATCGCGCCAGTTACCTGCACTGCCGGCCGGGCCAGGTGGACGCGGCGCGGGCGTATATCGAGCAGCGCTGGCCAGATGACTTCGTGGTCTTGCCGCAAGAGGCAGTGATGCGCAGCGGGCTGCTGGGCCGCGAGCTGGATGAGCGCACGCCGGCGCGGCTGGGCGAACTGCTGGTGCTCTCGCGCGGCGCGGCGTATCTGTGGTGGGCGCCGGAGGTGAACCGCATGCGCGGCCGGCACGGCAGCCTGACGCAAGCGGAGATGCTGGTGCCGCTGCTGGCGGCCAGGCTGGACGCCTAGTTAGATCGGGTGGAAGTGTCCTAAAATCAGCCCGCCCCGTACTGGTCACTGTCTACCCTGAGCGCGAATGCAATCGCGCCGTCAAACCAGCATGGCGGCGCGCGAAGGGCCTCCCGGCTGGTTACTCTGCACCCCGACTAGGCGATTACAGCTCTAATCGCAGACACAATTACTTGAGGTTCGTCAAACTGAATGGCATGACCGCTAT
>JAYTFQ010000482.1:0-10720 GCA_043734225.1 Anaerolineales bacterium
ACCGTGCGCTTCGACGGCTCGGACTCCATGCCCGGCGCCGTCGGCGCTGGCTCCTTCTGGAAGGAGATGACCAGCTTCATCGCCGGCTCAGAAGACATGACCACCGCGCTCAAGAACATCGACGCCTCCTGGCCCAAGTAACCGCTGCAAAGCGTTTAACACCCGGGGCCGGCCTGCTGTTGAAGCGGGCCGGCCCTGACGCGATAGCCCATGAACTGGCCTGACGAAAGGACGGATCCGAATGGCTGTTCCTATCCCCCGTGGTGCAGCACCAAGTCCTGGTGGTTCGACCAACCGCGCCGGCCTGGCGGTGGTGGCGGTGGTACCCTTTATTGCGGCGTTAGCCTTCTTGTATTGGGGTTTCTTCTTTCTGCGTGATTTGCAGGCAGACCGGGTGCTGGTGGTGGTGCTGGCGATCATCTGGGGGGTGGGCGGGATGGTGCTGCTGTTCACGACGGCCAATTTCTTCGTGGAACAACTGCCGATCACGTGGACCCAGCGGCTGACCCCGATCATCTTTGTGGGGCCAGCAGTGGCCATGCTGATCTGGGCGCTGGCCATCCCCACGATCCGCACGTTTATCCTAAGCCTGTACGACAGCGCCGGCCTGAAGTTTGTCGGGCTGACAAACTACGTGGCCGTGCTGCAAGACCCGGCCATCCTGTCGGTGCTGCGCAACAACCTGCTGTGGATCGTCTTTGGCACTTCGTTTACGGTCGGCGCCGGCCTGCTGATTGCCGTCTTCGCCGACCGCAGCAGCTATGAATCAGCGGCCAAGGCGTTTATCTTCATGCCGATGGCCATCTCGTTCGTGGGCGCGGGCGTCATCTGGAACTTTGTGTATGCGGCCAAGCCGGTGGATGCGCCCCAAATCGGCCTGCTGAATGCGATCTGGGTGAGCCTGTTTCACGGGCAACCGCAGGCGTGGACGGCGTCCTTCCCGCCGTGGAACAATTTCTTTTTGATCGTGATCGTCATCTGGCTGCAAACAGGCTACTCGATGGTGCTGTTTTCGGCGGCCATTAAAGGCATCCCGAGCGAGCTGCTGGAGGCGGCGCGGGTGGACGGCGCGAATGAGGTGCGCATCTTTTTAAGCATCATGATCCCGACCATCATGGGCACGATCATCACGGTGACGACAACGGTGATCATCTTCACGCTGAAGATCTTCGACGTGGTGTGGGTGATGACCGGCGGCAACTATGACACCAGCGTCATCGCGACCGAGTTTTACCGGCAATTCTTCACCTACAACAACAACGGGTATGGGGCCACGATCGCAGTGATCCTGATGATTGCCGTGATCCCGGTTATGGTTTACAACCTGCGGCAGTTCGCCAAACGGGAGGTGTTCTAATGCCCACCCAAAGACGCAGCAAGTTTATGTCGAGCCTGCTGGTGAACGGCCTGCTGGCGGTCATCTGCCTGGCCTGGACCATTCCGACCTTCGGCCTGTTTGTCTCGTCGTTCCGCGACCGGATCGACATCAACTCGACCGGCTGGTGGACGATTTTCCCGCATCGCGAGCAAGTGGAGATTGCACAACTACGGCCCGAGGCGGGCACGGACCTGAGCGGCCCGATGACCCTGGGCGGCGTGACGGCCACCTTTGAGCAGTTCCAGGCGGGCATCAAGAACCCGCAAGGGCAACTGCTGACCTGGGTGGGCAACCGGCGCATCGGTTATGTGGCGGTGCAGGAAGTGCGTTGGACGGCCAACACGACCTTCAGCCTGGAGAATTACAAGCAGGTGCTGGCCAGCAACAATTACACCGCCAAGCTGAAAGACGGCACGACCGAGACCCAGCAAGGCGACGACATGGCCGGGGCGTTCTTGAACAGCCTGGCCGTGACGATCCCGTCGACGGTGATCCCGATTGCACTGGCGGCGTTCGCGGCGTATGGCTTTGCCTGGATGAAATTCCCGGGCCGCAAGATGCTGTTTGCGCTGGTGGTGGCGCTGCTGGTGGTGCCGCTTCAGATTGCCCTGGTGCCGATCCTGCAAGACTTTGTGACCCTGCACGTGAACGGCTCGTTCCTGGCGGTATGGCTGGCGCACACGGCCTTTGGCCTGCCGCTGGCCACCTACCTGCTCTACAACTACATCAGCGAGCTGCCAAACGACATCCTGGAATCGGCCTTTATCGACGGCGCGTCGCACTTCACCATCTTCACGCGGCTGATCTTGCCGCTGTCGGTGCCGGCGCTGGCGTCATTCGCCATCTTCCAGTTCCTGTGGGTGTGGAACGACTACCTGATCGCGCTGGTGTTCCTGGGCTCCAAGCCGGGCTTCCAACTAATTACGGTGCGCCTGGCGGAGATCGTGGGCTCGCGCGGCCAACAATGGCACTTGCTGACGGCCGGCGCATTCCTGACGATGGTGCTGCCGCTGGTGGTGTTCTTCTCGCTGCAGCGCTTCTTCGTGCGCGGCCTGCTGGCCGGCTCAGTGAAAGGCTAACATGCTCCGTTTTCCGGACGGCTTCGTGTGGGGGGCGGCGACTTCGTCGTATCAGATTGAAGGCGCGGTGAATGCAGATGGGCGCGGCGAGAGCATCTGGGATCGCTATGCCAGCCGGCCGGGGAATATCCTGGACGGCTCCACCGGCGCCACAGCCTGCGAGCATTACGAACGGATGCCGCAGGATGTGGCGCTGATGAAGTCGCTGGGGCTGAATTCGTACCGATTCTCGATCGCCTGGCCGCGGGTGCTGCCCCAGGGCACGGGGGCGGTGAACGCGGCCGGGCTGGATTTTTATGACCGGCTGGTGGACGAACTGCTGGCGGCCAAGATCGCCCCGCTGGCGACGCTGTACCATTGGGACCTGCCGCAGGCGCTGCAAGACCGCGGCGGGTGGGCCAATCGCGACGTGGCGCACTGGTTCAGCGACTATGCGCGGGTGGTGTGGGACCGGCTGGGTGACCGGGTGCAGCGCTGGGCGACGCTGAACGAGCCGTGGTGCTCGGCCTTTTTGGGGCACGCCACCGGCGAGCACGCGCCGGGGAAGTTTAACTATGGCGAGGCCTATCAGACCGTGCATCACCTGCTGATGGCGCATGGCCTGGCGGTGCAGCAGTTTCGGCAGGGCGGCTATGGCGGCGAGATCGGGATCGTGGTCAACCTGGATCACTTTATGGCGGCCAGCGATAGCGCGGCAGACCAGGCGGCGCTGCAACGGGCCAACGACGAGAACTGCAACCTGTTTCTGGAGCCGCTGTACCACGGCCGCTATCCGCAGGCGCTGCTGGACTGGATCGGCCCGCATCAGGCGCAGGTGCAGGCCGGGGACCTGGAGCTGATCCGCCAGCCGATGGATTTCCTGGGGATCAACTACTACAAGACTTACCAGGTGGGCTACGCCGTCAACGGCGGACTGCTCAAGCTGCGTTCGACGCCGGTGTCGGCGCCGGGGATGGGGCTGACCGAGATGGGCTGGGGCATTTACCCGACCGGACTGACAGCGCTGTTGAAGGATGTGGCGAAGAACTTTGGCAGCCCGCAGCTGTACATTACCGAGAACGGCTGCGCGCTGGCGGACACGCCGGACGCCAATGGCTTTGTGGCCGATTGGGGGCGCGTGAATTATGTGCGCGACCACCTGCACGCCGCGCACGAGGCGATTCAGGCGGGCGTGGACCTGCGCGGCTACTATGCCTGGAGCCTGATGGACAACTTTGAATGGAGCTGGGGCTATGGGCCGCGCTTTGGGATGGTGCGGGTGGATTTTGAGACCCAGCAGCGCATCCCCAAGCAGAGCGCGCTGTGGTACAGCCAGGCGGCGATGGGGAACGGGTTTGAGGGGTGATGGGCATAATATGTTGGGCCGCTCGCCCTCCCCACTCCGCTGCGCTTCGGGGGACGCGTCATCCCCCGGCCCCTTCCACTCCCCTGCGCTTCGCTGCGGGGACCTGCGGCCGCTGGGGGAAGGGGTGAGAAGAGCGCCTTATTTTGGCAAAATTGTTCCGAGTATGGACAACCAGAATTTGACCTGGATGGATAGTCAGGCCCGATTGTCTTTGGAGCGCTTGCGGCCACGGGTGCAGGCGGCGTTGGGTGCGGACGAGGACTGGCCGGCCTTCAATCGGCGGCTGGAGGCGCATTTCCCGCGGTTGTTCCGGCTGCTGCACGAGCTGTATGGCGGGCAGTACGACTTCTTTTATCACCTGGAGCAGACGCTGATGGCGGCGGCCGGCGCGTGGCGCGAACGGCCGGCGGCGCTAAAGACGCTGGATGACGCTCGCGAGCACGAGCCAGGCTGGTATCAATCCAACCAGATGCTGGGCGGGGTGTGCTATGTGGATTTATTTGCCGGCGACCTGACCGGCATTCGCGCCAAGATCCCGTATTTCAAGGAACTGGGGCTGACATATCTGCACCTGATGCCGCTGTTCAAGGCGCCGCAGGGCGACAATGACGGGGGCTACGCGGTGAGCAGCTATCGCGAGGTGAACCCGGCATTGGGTGATATAGCGGGGCTGCGCGAGCTGGCGAACGCGCTGCGCGAGGCGGGCATCAGCCTGGTGGTGGATTTCATCTTCAACCACACCAGCCACGAACACGAATGGGCCCGGCGGGCAGTGGCCGGCGACCCGGAGTTTCGAGAGTTCTACTACTTCTTCCCCGACCGGAGCATGCCGGACGCCTATGAGCGAACAGTGCGCGAGATTTTTCCGGACGAGCACCCAGGCGCGTTCTCGTACTTGCCAGACAGCAACCAATGGGTGTGGACAACATTTCACAGCTACCAATGGGACTTGAACTACGCCAACCCGGCCGTGTTCAACGCCATGGCGGCGGAGATGTTGTTCCTGGCGAATGCCGGCGTGGCGGTGCTGCGGTTGGACGCGGTGGCGTTTGTGTGGAAGCAGATGGGCACCACTTGCGAAAACCTGCCCCAGGCGCACATTCTGATCCAGGCCTTTAACGCGCTGTGCCGGATCGCCGCACCGGGCTTGCTGTTTAAGTCGGAGGCCATCGTCCACCCGGACGAGGTGGTGAAATACATCGGCGCGGAGGAGTGCCAACTCTCGTATAACCCGCTGCTGATGGCACTGCTGTGGAACTCGCTGGCGACGCGCGAGGTGCAGCTGTTGACGCAGGCCATGCGCACCCGGTTTGCCATTGCGGCGGGCGGGGCGTGGGTGAACTATGTGCGGGTGCATGACGACATCGGCTGGACGTTTTCAGACGAGGACGCGGCGCTGCTGGGCGTGAACGGCTATGACCACCGGCAGTTCCTGAACCGCTTTTACACGGCGCGCTTCCCGGGCAGCTTCGCGCGCGGGCTGCCGTTTCAGGAAAACCCCAAGACGGGGGATTGCCGCATCTCGGGCACGTGCGCCTCGCTGGCGGGGCTGGAACAGGCGCTGGCCGACAGCGGGTCGGAGCGGGAACAACTGATCGAGCATGCGCTGAGGCGGATCGTGCTGATCCACAGCGTCATCTTGGGCATCGGCGGGCTGCCGCTGATTTACTTGGGCGACGAAATCGGCATGTTGAACGACTACCATTTTCTGGATGACCCAGCCAAGGCCAATGACAGCCGCTGGGTGCATCGGCCGTATGCCAACTGGGAGAGCATCGCGCGCCGGAACGACCCGAGCACGATTGAGGGCCGGCTGTTCGGCCAACTGCGGCGGCTGATCGCGGCGCGGCAGACGCACGCGGCGCTGGCCGGCGGGGAAATGCGCGTGATTGACAGCGGCAGCCCGCAGGTGTTCGGCTTCGTGCGCCAGGGACAGCACCCGGGCGAGCGGGTGATGATGCTGAACAATTTCAGCGAGCAAGCGCAGCGCCTGCCGGCGCACCTCTTGCAAGCGCAGGGCTATAGCGGCAGCGCCACCGACCTGGTTACAGGCCAGCCGGTGGCGCTGGAGGGCGATCTGACATTGGGACCACTGCAATGCATGTGGCTGAAGGCCTGACGGAAGCGCTATGACACCTACCTGGTTCAAAGACGCTGTCTTTTACGAAGTTTACCCGCGCGCCTTTCGCGACAGCAACGGCGACGGGCACGGCGACTTGCCGGGCTTGACGCAGAAGCTGGATTACATTCAGTCATTGGGCGTGAACTGCATCTGGCTGCAGCCGATCTATGGCTCGCCGCTGCTGGACGACGGCTACGACATTTCCGACTATTACAACGTGCAGCCGGATTACGGGACGCTGGACGACTTCAGGCAACTGGTAGCCGAGGCGCACCGGCGCGGGCTGCGCATCATCGCCGATCTGGTGCTGAACCACACGTCAGACCAGCACCCGTGGTTTCAGGCGGCGCGGGCCGATCCCAAGTCGCCGTATCGCGACTATTACGTGTGGAGCGATGATCCCAAGCGCTACCCCGAGGCGCGGATTATCTTCCTGGACACGGAAGTCTCGAACTGGACGCTGGATCCGGTGGCAGGCCAATACTTCTGGCATCGGTTCTACTCGTCGCAGCCGGACCTGAACTTTGACAACCCGGCGGTGCAGGCCGAGATGCTGAACGTGGTCAAGTTCTGGATGGACATGGGGTTGGACGGGTTCCGGGCGGACGCGGTGCCATATCTGATCGAGCGCGAGGGCACCAATTGCGAGAACCTGCCCGAGACGCACGCGTTCCTGAAGAAAATGCGGCGCTTTGTGGATGAGCACTACCCGGAGGCCATCCTGCTGGCTGAAGCCAACCAATGGCCGCAGGACCTGCGGCCGTATTTTGGCGACAGCGAGGGCGACGAGTTCCAGATGTGCTTTCACTTTCCTTTGATGCCGCGCATCTTCATGGCGCTGGCGCGGCACGAGGCGGCGCCCGTGATCGAGATCCTGAAGGCGACCCCAGCCATTCCGCCGGAGGCGCAGTGGTGCACCTTTCTGCGCAACCACGACGAGCTGACGCTGGAGATGGTGACGGAGGAAGAGCGGCAATGGATGTGGGCGCGCTACGCGCCCGAACCGCGCATGCGGCTGAACCTGGGCATTCGGCGGCGGCTGGCGCCGCTGCTGGACGGCGATCCGCGCAAGATCGAGTTGGCCAACGCGCTGCTGTTCGCCCTGCCCGGCACACCGATCTTCTATTACGGCGACGAGATTGGCATGGGCGACAACATCTGGCTGAAGGACCGCGACGGGGTGCGGACGCCGATGCAGTGGGACGCGAGCGCGAATGCCGGCTTCTCGGACGCGGCGGCGGACAAGCTGTACTCGCCGGTTATCGCCGAGGGCGCCTTCAACTATCAGACGGTGAACCTGGCAGCGCAGCAAGCGCAGGCGGGCTCACAGTGGCACCGGCTGCGAAACTTGATTGCCATCCGCCGGGCGCACGCTGCCTTCGGCTGGGGCACGGCGCAATTTTTGGCGCTGGCGAACCCGGCCGTGCTGGGCGTGGTGCGCCAGCACGGCCAGGAAACCATCCTGGCAGTGCACAACCTGGCGCCAGAGGCGCAGCAGATCAGCATGGGCTGGGAGGCAGTGCCGGCGCTGCGCGGCCAGGTGGCCAGTGAGTTGGCGGAATCCGGCCTGACGCTGCAGACCACAGCGGACGGGCTGACGCTGGCGCTGGCGGCGTATGGCTACGCTTGGCTGTGGTGGCCGGCGGCGGACGACTAAGTACACCAAATAAGATTTGATGGATGGCCTCTGCCCAGCCGTATGGCGCGGACCCGCCGCTGGCGCCTGTAAGCAGGGAAATCAAGGATGTTTTGGCCGAATTGGATGCCGCTTCGCGGCATCCAATTCGGCCGGCATTTTATGGCAGGCCGAGCAGAAAAGCCTGTACTTAGAACTGGGCCGAGAAACTGCTAACTAGCTCGGCTATGCGTTCCTGAGTAGCAGACCGGCCATTGGCCCAGGCCGAGGCGAAGACCTCGTCGCCAATCCGCGCCCGCGCCTCGATTTGGAGGCGGGCGTGGGTGGGGGCGCCGGCCGGTGCTTCGCGGATGGCGGTGCCGAGGCGCATGGCCTCCGAGGCCCCCCACAGCCAGGCGGCCTGACCGGGCTCGCTGGCGAGGGTGGCGGCCCCGGCCAAACCCGCCAGACACCAGGCGATGACGGCGGCGTCTTTCACACGGTTGGCTTCTTCAATCGAGCGAATGAGTAATTGCCGGGCCAGCAAACCATCACCGGCAGCCACGGCAATCTCGCCCAGATCATGCAGCGCCCAGGCTTCGCCGCGGGCATAGTCGCCATGCGATTCAAACGCGGCCAGGCTGGCCTGCTGCAATTGGCGGGCAGTTTCTAGCTCGCCGCGGCGCGAGGCGACATGCCCCAGATGGTTTAGCGCCCAGCCGATGGCCGAGGGTTCGCCCAATTCGCGCGCGATGGCCAGACTTTCGTCCAAACATGCCTGGGCCGCGGCTAAATGGTTCTGCATCAGCAACACTTCGCCGAGGGTGTTGCCGGTCCAGGCGACGCCCAGCCGATCGCCCAGCTCACGATAGACCGTCATGCTTTGCTCCAAGCGGGCGCGGGCGACCACATAGTCGCCGCGCTCGCGGGCCACCCAGCCCAACCGGTTGAGCGCCCAGGCGCCGGTGCGAATGTCCCCGCTGCCGCCCAGGCTGAGGGCGCGGTCGGCGCCCATGGTGGCCAGGCTCCAGGACAGGGCGGCGCGCAGATTGCCGTGCTCGGTTTCCATCCGATTGATCCAGCCCGTTTCGGTGAAGGCGCCGGGCGATTTGGGCGCGCCCATCTCGGCCAGATTGAAAAAGAAGGCGGCATGGCGTTGGCGGACGGCATCGGCCTCACCGCTTGCCGCCAGCTTGGCCGAGGCGTACTGCCGAATAGTCTCCAGCAGCCGGTAACGGGCCACCTGCCCGGGCTGAGAACGCGCCACCTGCACCAGAGACTTGTCGATCAGACGGGTCAACAGCTCGAACACTTCGGTCGGGGTCACTCCGTCGTCTCCAGCGCAAATGGCTTCGGCCGCCTCCACGGTCCAGCCACGATTGAAGACCGCCAGCCGCCGGAGCAGCACGGCCTCGTGCGGGGTGAGCAGGGCATAGCTCCAATCGATGAGTGCCTGCAAGGTTTGGTGGCGGGGCAGCGCCGTGCGGCTGCCGCCGGTGAGCAAGCGGAAGGCATCGTCCAGACGGGCGGCGATCTGCTGGACGGGCAAAATGCGCAGGCGGGCAGCGGCCAGCTCAATGGCCAGTGGAATGCCATCCAGCCGGTGGCAAATCTGGGCGACAGCGAGCGCATTGCCAGCATCCAAGACAAAGTCGGGCGCCACAAAAGCGGCGCGCTCGATAAACAATCGCACGGCTTCGTAGCCGAGCAAGTCGGCGGGCGGGAGGGCAAACCGGTACGCGGGCGTGCTGAGCGGCAGCACCAGGCACGGCCGCTCGCCGGGGATGCCGAGCATCTCGCGACTGGTGGCCAGGATGCTGACTTGCGGGCAGGCCTGGAGCAGCGCTTCGGCGAGCTGAGCAACGACCTGAATCAGATGCTCACAGTTGTCCAGGATCAACAATGTGCGCAGCGGGCGCAAATGCTCGATCAGGCTGGCCAAATCCGGCCGGCCGGCCGTGCTGGACAGACCGAGCGCGTTCGCCACGGCGCCGGGCAGGAATTCAGGGTCGGTGTGAGGCGCTAACTCGACCAACCAGACCCCATCGCTGAAGTGGGGCAACAGGGCGGCGCCGGCCTGGAGAGCCAGGCGCGTTTTGCCGCAGCCGCCATGACCGGTGAGCGTGACCAGGCGGGCCGCGGGCGCGGAGGCAGCACCCAACACCCATTGCTGAACCTCGGCCAGCATCTTTTCGCGGCCGACGAAGCTGGTGAGCTGCAAGGGGAGATTGTTGGGCGGCGCGGCCACTGACGGGGGCAAGGCAGTCGCACTGGCGCGGGAGGCGCCGCCCAGCTCCAAAAGACGAGCGGCCCATGCGCGCTCGGTTTCCAGATTGAGAGCCGGCACCAGGCGCGCCTGCAAGTAAGCAGCATCCGGCAGGCGCTGGTTCTGTTCCAGGCGGCTGATCTGGCTTTCGCTGTAACCGACGGCGATGGACAGCTCACGCTGCGTAAGGCCGGCGCGGCGGCGCAGGTACTTGAGCAATTCGCCAAAGGTGGCAAACTGCTCGGGTGTGACGGCGGAAGCGTGGCGGTTAGACATGGGCGATGGACGAACCTCGCGCAGAAGTATAACGCGACTGTCAAGTTCGTTGGCAAGAAAAGTCATATTTGGCAAGCGCCCGGGTGGTAACTTGTGATCAGGTAAAACAAGGAGGCCAATATGTCTGACTACACTGGTATGTCGATGGATCGGGAGCTGGCGCGGATACGCCACGCGGAATTGTTGGAAGAAGCGGCTAACATGCGGGCCGACCGGATGCAGGGCAGCACCCAGGCGGCTAGAGTCGTTTGGCTGACGGTGAGCTTGATTGGGTTGGTGCTGGTGGCCGGCGCGGCATGGGTATTGATACTCGGGTAAGCCGAGGTCGACGGGCCACCTCACCCAACAGAAGTAAACGCTAGGTCGCGGTCGCTCTCCCTCCCACTCCGCTGCGCTTCGGGGACCATGTCTATCCCCCGGCCCCTTTCCATTCCCCTGCGCTTCGCTCCGGGGACCTACGGCCGCTGGGGGGAAATGGGAGAAGACCAAGTCATTTTTGGTCTAGGGAGCTATTATCCAAACGGGCCATGGTGGGCACACAGGTGTAGACCATGGCCCGTTTGGGTTAAGGCGCGCTGCGGCGGCGCGGGCAATACAATGTGATCAAGGATGTTTGAGCCGAATGAGATGACGCGGCCC
>JAYTFQ010000483.1:0-4439 GCA_043734225.1 Anaerolineales bacterium
GCGCAGGTCAGCGCGACTGGGGCTATGCCCCGATCGGCCTGCGCGCCCCGGTCGCGCACCCAGGGCTGCGCCGCGCAGCGCGGACATACCACCAGGAACTCGCTGCCAAAATCCAACAATGTGCGGTCGTCGGGGGAGCGGCGCATCGGGCCAAGTGCAGCGGTCACGGACCACGGACCACAGACCACGCACCACGTGGTGCGTGGTCCGTGACCGCTACTCATTTCTATAAAACGATATTCACTAGCCGCCCCGGCACCACCACCACCTGCCGCGGCGCCTTGCCGTCCATGTTGCGCCGGGCGCCCTCGCTGGCCAGCGCCGCCGCCTTCGATTCCGACTCGCTCGCCCCGGCCGGCACCTGCACCCGGTCGCGCACCTTGCCGTTCACCTGCACCACAATCGTCACCAGCGCTTCGGCCGCGGCCGCCGCCTCGTACACCGGCCACGACTGCTGGTGAATGGAGTACGGCCGGCCGCGGCCGGCCCACAGCTCCTCGGCGATGTGCGGCGTGATCGGCGCGGTCAGCTTCAGCAGCGTGTCCAGCGCCTCGTCCCACACCGGCGTCCCGGCCAGCGCGGCCCGGTACTTATACAGCGCGTTGGTAAATTCCATCAGCGTCGAGACGATGGTGTTGAATTCATACGCCTCAAAGTCGTCCGACACTTTCTTGATGCTCTGATGCATCACCCGCCGCAGCCCGGCCACGCTCTCGGCACTCGGGCTCGACGTCTTACCTGCGTCCACTTGCAGTCCTTCGTCTTCCTGCACCAGCGCCCACACGCGGTTCACCCAGCGCACCACGCCCTGAATGTTATCCGTGTTCCATGGCCCGCCTTCGGACCACTGGTAGCCGAACATCAGGTAGGCGCGCACCACGTCGGCGCCATAGGTGCTCACCTGCACGTCCGGGTCAATGACGTTGCCGCGGCTCTTGCTCATGCGCTGCCCGTCCGGCCCCAGGATCTGGCCCTGATTGCGCTGCTGCAGCATCGGCTCCTTGCCCTGCACAATGCCCATGTCGCGCAGCGCCTTGTGGAAGAAGCGCGTGTAGATCAGGTGCATAGTGGCGTGCTCGGCCCCGCCAGTGTAGGCATCCACCGGCATCCAGTAGTCGTATTCTTTTTGGTCGAACGGCCCCTGGTTGAACTGCGGGCTCAGATAGCGCAGGTGGTACCACGACGAGCACATAAACGTGTCCATCGTGTCCGTGTCGCGCGTGGCCGGGCCGCCGCAGATCGGGCAAGTGGTCTTGGACCAGGTGGGGTGCAGCTTCAGCGGGCTCTGGCTGGTGGGCAGCCACTCCACATCCAGCGGCAGTTCCACCGGCAGCTGGTCATCCGGCACCGGCACCTGGCCGTGCTCGGGGCAATACACAATTGGGATGGGCGCGCCCCAGTAGCGCTGGCGCGAGATCAGCCAGTCGCGGATGCGGTAGGTGACGGTCGGCTTGCCCAGCCCGCGCTCGGCCAGCCAGCCGGCCACCTGCTGGCGGGCAGCATCGCCGGGCGTGCCGCTGAACTCGCCCGAGTTGATCAGCGGGCCATACTCATGGTGAACCAGCACGTCGCGGTAAAACTCGACCGCGTGCAGCATCTCCATCACGCTCCGCTTGTCTCGGACGTCCGGCTCCAGGTCCTTGGCCCGCGCCAGGATCACGCGCTCGGCCTCCAGCGAATCCCAGGCGCGCACGCCCTCCGGGAAGATGAACAGCCACGGGCCGCCCACCACCTCGTTCCACGAGTCGGGCCGCACGAAATTCCGCGCCAACTCCACATAGCGCTCCACCTTCTCCGGCGGGATGGTGATATACAGCGAGCCGTGGCGCGTCTCAAACGGGATGCCGGCCGCGGTCAGCGTCTCGGCGAAGCCGTGGTTCATGGTGCCGGCCAGCGCAAACGACTTGGCGGGCGCCTTCACCCGCGCCACCACCGGCAGGATCGGCAGGCCAAACTTCAGCGCAAAGGCAAAGTCGCGCTCGTCGTGGGCCGGCACGGCCATGATGGCGCCGGTGCCATAAGTGATCAGCACATAGTCCGCGATCCAGATGGGGATGCGCGCGCCGTTGACCGGGTTGGTGGCATAGGCGCCGATGAAGGCGCCGCTCTTCTCTTTGTCGGTCGACTCACGCTGGATGTCGGTCTGGCGCGTGGCGGCGGTGACATACGCCTCCACCTCGGCCCGCTGCTCGGGCGTGGTCAGTTTGGCCACCAGCGGGTGCTCCGGCGCCAGCACCATGAAGGTGGCGCCCCACAGCGTGTCTGGCCGGGTGGTGAAGATTTCGATCGGGTCGCCCTGCTCCGACGCGAAGCGCACCGAGGCGCCCTCGCTGCGGCCGATCCAGTTGGTTTGGGCCAGCCGGATCTTCTCCGGCCAATCCATGTTGGTAAAATCCAGCAGCTCATCGGCATAGTTAGTGATACGAAAGAACCACTGCTCCAGATTCTTCTTGATCACCGGCGTGCCGCAGCGCTCGCACACGCGGCCTTCGCCCACCACCTGCTCGCGCGCCAGGGTGGTGTTGTCCTTCGGGCACCAATCCACCGCCGCCCATTTTTTATACGCTAGCCCGTGCGTGAACAGTTGGTTGAAGAACCACTGCGTCCAGCGGTAATATTCCGGGTCGGCCGAAACCGCCTCGCGCGCCCAATCCCAACTGGCGCCCATGGTGCGCAATTGCTTGCGCATGTTGGCGATGTTGGCGTAGGTCCACTTGGCCGGGTGGATGCTGCGCTGGATGGCGGCGTTCTCGGCCGGCAGGCCAAAGGCGTCAAAGCCGATGGGCAAGGTGACGTTATAGCCCTGCATGCGCAGCCAGCGGGCGCGCGCGTCCGAGGGCGTCATCACGTACCAGTGGCCGATGTGCAGATCGCCGCTGGGATAGGGCAGCATGGTCAGAAAGTAGAATTTCTTTTTGCTGGGGTCGATCGTGGCCCGGTAGAGCTGGTCGGCTTCCCACTGCGCCTGCCATTTCGGCTCGATCTGCTTGGGGTCGTAGCGCTCGGCGCGCGCGGGCGTCCGCGACCCGGGCGGCAGCGTGGCCGCCACTGGCTCAACGGCCGGCGCCGCCTGCTCTATCGTCGCCGCTGCTGGCGCGGCCATTGCCGCAACCACCGGCGCGGCGGCTTCGACGACCGGCTCAACGACAACCGGCGCCGCGGCGCCGCCTAGTGTGGCGCGGCGCCGCGGGGCGGCTTCGGTCTTCTCTTTGGTTGCAGTGTTGCTGGGCTCGGACGGCGGCTTAGGATTCTTCGGCGCGGCCGTGCGGGTCGCGCCGGTTTTGTTCGTGGTCTTTTCGGTTTTCGCAGCCATGGTCGGCCTCCTGTGCACCGCTGCGCAGGCCGGCCGAAAGTGGACCAGAGCGGCGGTGGAACTAACTAACGACGGCGCCGCTCCGGGTCACGGACCGGGATTGGCACGGGTTGCAGGGTCTTGGGGCTAAGCAGCTGGTCAAGCTGGTTAAGCTTGTCCACCAGCAAATCGCGCAGCGTATCCATTACCGAACGACGCTTTTGTTTGGGAGGCATGTTTGTTCTCCTGTGTGTTCCTGTTCTACCAGACCCGGCCGTTCACCTGCCGCTCATCTTCCGCCGGGAAACAAAATTCCCTCCATCCATTCAGGGACGAAGGGAACACTCCGCGGTACCACCCTGGTTTGCCGCCAACCCGCGCACAGCCGGGCCAGCCGCACACTCGACGCGCTGTAGCGGGCGCACCCGCCGCAAGCTAGGCCGCGAAGGCTTCACCTGCGCACTCCCCGGCGAGTTCGGCCTATGCGGGGCGCCTCAAAACCCTGCCGGGCTTGCACCATCTGCCCCGGCTCGCTGAAGGCTGGCCTACTACTCCGGCTCAACGTGTCTCGTGCCTCAATTGTCGGCCTTGCGGCCTAGTGGACCCAGAGGGATTCGAACCCTCGACCTTCTCAATGCCATTGAGACGCGCTCCCAACTGCGCTATGGGCCCTCGATTAGTGGACCTGGAGGGATTCGAACCCTCGACCTCTTCAGTGCGATTGAAGCGCGCTCCCAACTGCGCTACAGGCCCGCTAGCGGATGGGATTGTACCCGACTTGACGAAAGACTGTCAAGGATTAACGTCTCCCTCTCCCAGCGGCCGCAGGTCCCCGGAGCGAAGCGCAGGAGAGTGGAGGGCCGGGGTGACATGGTCCCCCGAAGCGCAGCGGAGTGGGGAGGGCGAGCGGCCGACACCAAAAGCCCTTGTGGCCGCCCCCCGCCTGCATGTCCGCCCCGCTTTCCTAAGGCGTCACCGTAAAATCGGCGCGCATCCCCAACTGGTAATGCCCGACAATATTGCACAGCAGCACATAGTGGCCCGGCGCCAGGGGCGTAGTCAGCGTGGCCAGTTGGCCCACCTCCACCCGCTCCACCCGTCCCGCCACCTTCAGCCCGCTTTCGTCCACCTGGCTGTTGGCGCCCAG
>JAYTFQ010000484.1:0-20767 GCA_043734225.1 Anaerolineales bacterium
CCACTCAGGATCGCTACCAGGTTAACAGTCCCCAAGTTGTGCACGAAACCATTGATGGCGAAGTCGTGATTATCCACCTCGACACCGGCTGCTACTATAGCCTGGATGGCGTCGGGGCCGTGATTTGGAACCAACTGGACCACGGCGCCAGCCTGGGCGAAACCAGCAACCGGCTGGCTCAGCAATATCCCGCGAGCCAACCCGAGGCAGACGGCACTGTCGCCCACCTGGTGAGCGAGCTGCAAGCGGAAGGCCTGATCGTGCCCAGGGACGGCCAGCCCGTTCCCACAGCCGGCCAAACCGAGGCCCAGACGGCCTGGCCGGCCGGCTTCAAAAGCCCCGTGCTTCACAAACACACCGATATGCAAGACCTGCTGCTCCTGGATCCGATTCACGAAGTTGACGAGACCGGCTGGCCAAGCGTCAAAAAAGACGCCGCCTGACCGGGCTCGCCTATGCGCCCATGGCTGATCAAACCGCGTGAACAACCGCCGGGCGCCCGGCTAGACCCGCCCGCCTTCTTTCAGGCCGCGGACACGGCCTTCCAGCGCGCCGTCCAATCCGCCGGCGGCGCCGTCGAATGTGACTATTGCATCGGCGGCTATCACATCCAACTGCGCTTTGCCGGGCCGGCGCTGGTGCCGGCTTTGACGCGGGCGCTGGCACACCTTAGTGCTCCCGCGGCGGCCCAGCCTGATTTGACCATTCAACTATGGGAAACCGCCAGCACCGGCATTGCGCCGCCCCCGCCGGCCTGGGACTACGATGACTTTGGCGGCAGCGGCATCATTCGCCGTTTCTCCACGGATCAATACCTGACCAGTTTTCAACTCGGCACCAATTCGCTCTCGCTGGTCGATACTCAACGCAACCTGGGCACGTATTGGATCAAATCGTCGGACCAAATTCCCTATTGGGAGCGGGGCGCGCCGCTGCGGGCGCTGCTGACGCTGTGGATGAGCCGGCATGCGCGAATGCTGGCGCATGCCGGCGCGGTGGGCCTGCCCGAGGGCGGCGTATTGTTGGCCGGCGCAGGCGGCACGGGTAAATCAAACACATCACTGGCGACGCTGGCCTCCGACCTGCGCTACGCCAGTGATGACTTTTCGCTCCTGGCGCTCGAGCCGGAGCCAACCGTGTTTAGCCTGTATGCCACCGGCAAGACCAAGGCCGCCGACCTTGAGCAATTGCCCTTCTTGCGACCGAGCGTCAGCAATTCGGGGCAATTGGCGGATGAAAAAGCACTGTTTTTTATCTATGAGCACTGGCCGGAAAAACTGCTCGCGCGCTTTCCACTGCGGGCCATCCTGCTGCCGCACATTACAGCGAACCTGGACAGCCGGCTGCGGCCAGCCAGCGCCGCTGACGGACTAAACGCGCTGGCGCCCAGCACGCTGGACCTGGCGCCGAGCGTGGAGGCAGACGGCTTCAGGCTGCTGGTGGAGGTTTTTCGCCGGGTGCCGTCGTATCACCTGGACCTGGGCACCGACCGCGCACAGCCGGCGGCGCTCATTCTCAGCCTGCTCAAACAGTAGGCCAGGGAGCCCGGGCCGCCAACCGCCGGGCCAAGGCGCGCCCGGGCGCAAAGTCCGGCGATTCAGCCAGCACTGCTTGGGCCAGTCCGGCTGCGAGAGCCCAGGCGCCGCAAGCTTCGGCTGAGCGAGCCTGGTACCAGGCAAGGCGCCAATGGCGCAGGCCCAGGTCGGCGGCGGCCTTGAACTCGGCCACGGCCAGGGCGGGTCGCCCCTGACCGTGCAGCACCAGCCCGGCCCACAGGCGCAGGTAGGCGTCCGTCACATCACTGTTTCGATAACTGAGAATGCCACCGGCGCCCGCACTGGCCAGCAAGGACGAGGCGGCGCCAATGCGCGCCTCAGCGGCCAAGCGCGCTGGCAGGTCGGCGGCAAACAGACTCGCGGAAAAGTCTGCGCCAAAATCACCCAGCGACTCGATAAAACATTCCGCGCCGGTGTGCGCGCGACCGGTCCAGGCGCGCGGGCGCTTGGGGGTGAGCAGCAGTGCGGCGTAGGCCGCGTTGAACTGCCCGGCCATGCGCTGCGGGCCAAATTTTTCCCACGCCTCCGCCCGAGCATTCTGGCCCAGGCGAGCGCGTTCATCCGGATGGCGATAAAGCCACTCCAGGGCAGCCCGATAGGCTTGCGCATCCTCCACCACCAGCCCAGTGGCGTTGTGCCTTACCATACGGCCGGCGCCACCATACGGAAAAATGACCGGCGGCAGACCGGCGGCCATGGCCTCGCGCAGCGCCTGTTCCGAGCCAGAATAGTTGTCGGCCCGCAACGGATAGCCGAAGACATCCAGGCTGGCCAGCACCGGCCGCACGTCGTCCTGATAGCCGCGTAAATCGAACTGGTCTGCCAGACCGCGAACTGCAATTTGTTGGCGCAGGCGCGGATATGCGCCGCCCGAACCGCAGACGACGATGCGCGCCTGGGGAATAGCCAGGTCGGCATGCAGGCCGACAAAGTCCGGGTGCATCTTTTCAAAATCGACCGTGCCGATATAGCCGATGTTGAAGCCAGCATGCGGGCGCGGCTCGAGACCGGCCAATCGCTCCAAATCAGGCGCCGCGGGAATCATTTCACCGCGTGCGGCATTAGGGCCGCGCACCACCGGCAGCGCGGCCGTGTGGTCGCTGACAGGCACCAGGCAATCGCCCAAGGCCGCCACTTGAGGCGTGACCACCTGGGGCGGCGTATCGCCGGCCACGTGCAGCCAGATTACAAGCCGCGCTGGCGGCCAATCGGCGCGCATGAATGCGTACAACTCGGGCGTGTTCCAGAAGTGCAAATGAACCAGGTCGGCCTCGGCGACTGCCGCCATCGCGTCCGCGGTTTTCGGTGCGTCGCGCACTGTGACGCCAGACTGGCGCGCCCAAGCCATGCCCGTCTGCGTGGCGGGACGCAGCGACAGCAGGCTGTGGTCGAATGGTCCCTGGCGGACGGAATACTTGGCCAGGGTGATGGCCGCGCGCGCGCCGCCCCCCAAGGAGACCTGGCTCATGACGTGCAGAATGCGCGCTGTGTGCATGGATGCGCCGTTTAGCTGGCGGGCCGCGCGCGCAGGCGGGCGCGGGCGGTAGACAGCAGCCGGCGCAGATGCCCGCTGAAGCGCACGGCTTCCGCCATGCGGTCGGCCTCGTCGTCGCGCTCGATAATGGCGGGATGGCGCAGCGGAAATTCCAGCGGCGCCACGGGCTGATCCGCAAAAACATCCAACTGGCGCGTATGGGAGGCCGCCAGGCCGTAGCCGATGTTGCTGACCAGGTTCAATGACGGCACCGCGCTGAGGCCGTTCCGCTGCCAGCAAGACAGCGTCCAGGCATAGTCCCAGGTGTCCTGCTGCTGGCGGGTTTTGTCGAATAGATATGCCCAATAGCTGGCAGCCGCGTCATCGCCCAGCAAGTCGTCAAGCCAACCGGAGTCGCGCAGCGCCGGCCAGGCGTTCATGGCCGGGTCGTGGCCCTGCCAGGCGCGGCGCCAGGTGGCCCAGCCCCAGATAAAGGCATAGCGCGAAAAATAATAGCTGTCGCCGCGCTGCGCGTTCATTTGGAACGCATTGCCCGAGATGGAGAGGACCCGTTCCTCGGCGACATAGCGCTGCAGTAGTTCGTCGCAGAACGTGAAAAAATCCGGGCCGGGCAGGCAGTCGTCTTCCAGAATGATGGCGGCTTCGACGCGCTGGAAGACCCAGTCCAAACCGCTCTCCACGCGGCGCTTGAGGCCTAGGTTGCCGTCGGCGAATGAGATGTCGACCTCGCATTCCCAATCGACGGCACCGACGGCGGCGCGGGCGGCGGCGCACAACTCGGCGTCGCCGGCGTGGTCCGGGCGCGGACCATCGGCCACCAGCAGCAGGCGCCGCGGGCGGGCCAGGCGGATGGCATTGAATACGCGCGCTGTGGTCTGTGGGCGATTGAATAAGAACATTGCCACCGGCGCCTCCAGCGGCCGGACCGCCGGCGCCTGGCGGGAGCGGCCGCGGCTCGCTGGCGCGCGGGCCGCTTCCAGGACATTCAGGTGGTTGCGGGCAGCCGCCAGGTACTGCCCATTCCCGGCCAGGTGCAGGCAAAAGGCCTCGTCCAACGCCTGGCCGACCAGCGCGCGCAGACCGGGATCACCGGACCGGGTCAACAATTCGGGCGCGCGCAAGGCCACAAAACAAGCAAACAAGCTGTCAAAGCGCGGGTCGAGCCAGTGCACGGCGCCGGCGCGCAGGAGCGTATGGCTGAGCGCGATCATCTCGCCGTCATCGCGGTGTTCCGCTGGATAGACCGCCAAATAGACGGACTCTAACAACTCGCGGTGGTGACGGGGCGACAAAACGAGCAATCCACCCTGAACCACCTGATCAAATGACGGCCGCAGACCAAAGTTGTTATAAAATGCACGCGGCGTGGGATTGTTCACGTACGGCACACCCAACTCGTCCCAGGCGCGATACAAGCGCGCCAGCGCCAGGCGATATTGGTCCGGCGTGGGCGTGGCATATTCATCGACCGCGCCAATTCGATCGGGCGGCACCTGGCTGGCCAGGCACGGGGCGTCGGGATGAAAAACGATGTCGGCATCGACCCAGACGACGCGGTCATATTTCTGGGTCTCGGGCTGCGCCAGAATGAGGCATTTCTGCCAGGTAGCGGGGCGGGCAGCCGGCGCCGTATCCAGCGGGGCGTCGAAACAAATGACGTCGTAGCCGTGGCGGGCCGCGTATGACTCCCAATTCGCGCGGCAATATTGCTGCCAGCGAAACTGGTAAACGGCGCCGAGCGCCAACGTGACAATGGCTTTGGAGTTTGGCATGCCTGAAGAATTGTGCCTCGTCAGCAGTATTCTACCTGGGCACGGCGCCACTCGCTACCCGGCTACCGCCCGGGTGTATTTCAGTTTGGGGGCGAGTTGTCGCCAGCCGGGCCGCCCCACCCCCCGGCCCCATCGCATGGCCGCGAGAGGCAAGCGCGCTGTCAGAAGAGGGAGAGCAGACAGGTGCATTGCATGTTTACCCCCAAACTGAACTTCTCCCCCGCTGCCTGCTGGCGCGCAGCAAACGGTGACGCGCGATTAGAACCGACGCGCCAAGCGGCGGCGATCTGTGCAAGTTGGCCGTCGCTTTGAACGCTGCTGAACGGGAGGTCATCAAGGCTCGTTACGGAAGCGCCCTGGGACGAGCGTTTGCCAGCCGGGGCGATTTTATTGCGGACCTGGGCCAGGCTGTGCAGACCAGGCGGCCGCTGGCGGCCGGACGACTGGGCCACACACCGCAATACTTTTTGGATGCGCCACTGCTGGACCAGACTCAACTGGCGCCCATCGTACGCCGGACTCTGGCGGCGCGGCTGAAAGTCAATGCCGAGCTGAACGGCGGCATTTTCCCCGGCGATGAGCGCTCGATGGAAACCTTTGTGAACTTTTACTTGCCCCACATTCGCAACATGGATTGGCTGGGCATGACGCTGGATCAGCCGCAGCGCGAGCTGCCCGTGCTGAAACACTACAACCTGTCAGGCCGCCTGGCCTACTACCAGGACTTTGTGCCGGATCGCTCGGTGCCCAACGACGATAGCGGCTGCTATCTGCCGCAACTGGCCGGCCACCGGATTTTGCTGGTGTGTCCTTTCGCCGAGCTGCTGCAGGCGCGCGCCAACCAGACCACATTTGAAGCCGTGTGGGCGAAAACGGGCAAAGGCTGGTTTCATCCGGGCGGGGTAGAGGCGCTCGAGCTGCCGTATGGCTTCGAGCCGGAGACGCAGCGCAAGTTTGGCACGGCGATCAACCTGTTTGACCACATCGCCGCTGAAATGAGCCGCCGGAATTTTGAGGTGGCCCTGATTGCCACGGCCGGCCTGGCCATTCCCCTGGCGGCGGCCGCCAAACAGATGGGCAAGGTGGCCATTGATATGGGCGGCGACTTGCAGCTTCTATTTGGCGTGATAGGCAGGCGCTGGCGCAAGCGGCCCGAGTGGCACCAAAAGTATTTCAATGAGGCATGGATCGATGTGCCGGAGCGTTACCAGCCGACCGTGGCGAATGTGGGTTATGGCCAATCCTATTGGTGATCCGGCAGTTGGATTGGGGCGCGCCCAATCGAGCTATTATTGGCCGCTCGTCAGCATCGTGCTGCCGGTGCTGAATGCCGAGCGCTTCCTGACGCAGGCGCTGGCGAGCATCGAGGCACAAACTTATCCCCACTATGAACTGCTTATTGTCGATGGCGGCTCATCCGACGGCACGGCGGCTCTGGCCCGTCGGGTGCCTCAGGCCCGGTTTATGCTTCAGACCGGCGCCGGCCTGGCAAATGCCTGGAACACCGGCCTTCATGCCGCACATGGCGAATACATCAGTTTTATTGAAAGCGATGACCTGTGGCGGGCGGACAAGCTGGCGCTGCAAGTGAACCACCTTGAGCAGCATCCACAGCACCTATATACCATCGCCCAGGTGCAATTGTTCCTGGAACCAGGCTGCCCACCCCCGCCCGGGCTCAGCGTGGCAGCCTTCCAGGACAGCCACGTCGGCCGCATGCCCGGAACGCTGATGGCGCGGCGGTCTCTTTTCGATCAGATTGGCTTGTTCGAAGAGCGTTGGCAGATCACACCCGATATCGATTGGTTCGCGCGGCTGGCGGCCGAGCAGGTGCTGGGCGGCGAACTGCCCGAGGTGCTTCTGTTGCGCCGCATTCACGAATCCAATCTGTCCCAAGTGACAGGTCCCAGCCTCATTAAACGGGAGCTGCTGTACTTGCTCAAACAAAACCTGGACCGCCGGCGGCAGCGAGATTCATAGGAAAGCATAGGCAAGCATGGCGACTGAACAGAACAACTCCGTCTCGGTGGTGATTACGGCCTACCAGTGCGCCCGTTACCTTGGGCAGGCCATCGAGAGCGTGCTGGTTCAGTCACGGCCCGCGCAGCAAGTGATCGTGATTGACGACGGGTCCACCGACGATTGCGCCACTGTGGTACATGCCTACGGTCCCCAGGTGCAGTACATGTACCAGGACAATCAGGGGATCGGCCCGGCGCGGAATACGGGCCTGCGGCTGGCCGCCGGCCATTGGCTGGCGCTGCTGGATGGAGACGATTATTGGACGCCAAACAAGCTGGCGGATCAACTCGCCGCCGCGGCTGCCGACCCCCAACTGGAAGCGCTCTTCGGTCACATCCAGTCGTTCGTGAGCCCCGAATTGGACCCGGCGGAGCAGGCACGGCTGCGCGCCGTGCCCGGCCCCATGCCCGGATACTGCGCCAGCACGCTTCTCATCCGGCGCGGCGCGTTCTGGCGCGTGGGCGCCTTTGCCGAGCAATATGGCGTGGGCGAATTTGTGGAATGGTATGGCCGGGCGATGGAGGCGGGCGTGCGCGCACAACTGCTGCCGGGCACATTAGCCTGGCGACGCCAACACGCCAATAACACGACGCGTCGCAACTCAAGCAAACGTCCCGACTATGCGCATGTGCTGAAAGCCATGCTGGACCGGAGACGAGCCGCGCCGCGAGCCGATGGCGCCTGACACTTTGGCCCTAGCGCGGAGCGACTGGAGGCCCGGCGAGGCTGACCGTCTGCTGCTGCAAGCCGTGCTGCTGCCCGGGCAACCGGGACAGGCAGCCTGGCGGGCCTGGTCTGCGCGCGTCAAGCTGGATGATGTCGGTTCAGCCGCCTATCGGCTGCTGCCTGAGCTTTATCAGACGCTGGCCGCGCGCGGCGACGAGTCATCCGATCTGGCTCGGCTGAAAGGCATTGGCCGCAAGACCTGGTACGAGAACCAGTTGCGACGGTCCAGGCTGCAAGACATGGTCGCAACCTTATCGACTATTAGAATCGAGCCGCTGGTGTTGCGCGGGGCTGAGGCGGCGGGACCGGCAGGTGCCGCGGATATGGCTCGCAACACCAGCGACCAGGGCTGCGCGGTGCGCCTGGCTGAGACGCCAGCGGCGTTGGAGGCCCTGGCGCGGCAGGGCTGGTTGCCAACACAGCCGGGGGCCATTCCCCAGCGCCACTGGCCGCTTTTGTGGAACCTGGCCCTGCGTGGGCCAGGGGGACATGAACCCATACAATTCGCCTGGCGCCTGCCCTGGGGCGATGCCAATGGGCAAACACTGGCAGCCATTTACCAGCGCGCGCTGCCGATCACGGTGGGGGATCGACCGGCGCGCGTCCCGGATCAAACTGACCGACTGTGGCTGGCGTGCCTGGACGGCGTGGTGTGGCGGGCAGAGCCCGATTGGCGGTGGGTGGTTGACGCCGTGCGCTTGGTGCAGGGCCGGGCTGTCGATTGGGCGCAACTGGTGGAAACCTGCCGGCGAACGGTCACAATCCTGCCGGTGCGCGAGGCGCTGCGCTTTTTGGCATTGGCGCTGCAAGCGCCGGTGCCGACTGCCATGCTCGGCCAACTTCAATCAGCCGTGGTCGCGCCAGCGGAGGCGCGCCGATTCGCGCTGATCAGCCGCCGCCAGGGGCGCCTGGGCGCGGCCCGCCGTCGCTGGGAGCAATATGTCACACTGGCGGAGGGGCGCCCCAGCCTGCCGGGTTTTGTGCGTTTTCTGGAAGCGGGTTGGGCGCTCGGCTCGGGCCGCGAGGTGCTGCGCGAAGCCGCCAGGCGGGGATGGATGGGAGTCGAACCCACCTACCACCTCTGAGAGGCGGCACAATGATTTTGAAGACCACGGCTACCACCGGGTAACAACCATCCCCAAGGCTGGCATTCTAACCGAGAATCCGATTCCCTAACGATAGAGCAGCAAGCCGACCAGAGCGGCCCCCAGGATAATCAATGCCGGATTGACCTTGGTGAACGTCAGCAACACAAACGTCACGGCCACGATGATGAGCTTGTCCCAATTCGCGGCCAGCGCCGCGCCCCAGCCGAGTGTTTGAACCTTGAACACGGTCACGGCCACGTCATAGGCGGTCCACAACAGCAGACCAATCACGACTGGGCGCACAGCCGTCAGCATGGCGCGCAGCGCGGGCGCGTCCTTGACCTTGTAGAAGTAGGCGACCGCCGCCAACATGATCAACGTGGTGGGCACCACGGTGCCGGCCGCGCCGGCGACCGCGCCCCAAAAGCCAGCCAGCTTGAAGCCGACAAAGGCCGAGACCTGCGGCGCAATTGGGCCAGGCAGCGAGTTGCCAATGGCAACCGAGTCGGCGAATTCATTCGCGGTCACCCAGCCGGCGGCCACGGTCTCGCGCTGCATGAGCGCCAGCGATGCCGGGCCCCCACCCCATGAGAGCAGCGCCACCCGAGTAAACAACCAGAAAATTTGCAGCAGCATTTAAGCATCTCCTTGGATGAGTTGGCGTACGGCTCGGATTTTACGCGATAAGCGAAATGTTGCTGATGGTAAAATCAACGCTATGCGCGCCACCTTCGCGGCGCTGCTGGCAGCGGCCTGGCTGCTGGCAGCCTGTGCCCAGCCGACACTCAAACCCCCGGCCCCCTCCCCCACCGCGGCCGCCATGCCGCTGCCGCCCACGCCCTCCGGCCCCAGCCCAACACCCGCGCCAACTGCCACGCAGGCGTCGCTCTTTGCTCCGGTGACCGACGCGGATTGGCAAATCGGACCCAAGACGGCTGTCGCCACGTTGGTCGTGTACGACGACTTTCAGTGCGCCTTTTGCGCCAACCTGGAGCCGATCCTGGCGCGCCTGCGCGCGGAATACCCGGCCGACTTGCGCCTTGTTTTTCGCCACTACCCTTTGACGCAGGACGACAAAGCCCGGCTTGCGGCCAGCGCCGCCGAAGCCGCCGGCGCGCAAGGCAAATTCTGGGAAATGCACGACGTTCTGTTTTCCAACCAGATCGAATGGGCCAAGCTGACGGTGACGGCCTTTGACCGTCAGCTCGACCAGTATGCCCAGGGGCTGGGCCTGGATAAGAAACAGTTTGACGCCGACCGCACCAGCACGGCCACAACCGCAAAAATCAAAAAAGCCTACCAGGAGGCGGTGAATGTGCCAGTGCCGGGCGCACCGTTTGTGCTCTTCAACGGCGAACCGTTTCAAGATCAAGGCCTGACCGATCATTGGGCGCTATCCACCTTGATTCGGCTGGCCAAGCTCAAGACGCGCCAGTTTGCGCAGGGGCCGCCGGACGTGATCAACCCATTTGGGAACTATGTCGCCACCATCGTAACCGCCAAGGGCAACATCGTCATCCAGCTCTTTGCCGAGCAGATGCCGCTGACGGTCAACAACTTTGTGTTCCTCAGCCAGCAGGGGTGGTACGATGGAGTGACATTCACGCGGGTCATAACCGGCTTCGCGGCGCAGACCGGAGATCCCAGCGGCACGGGATATGGCGGCCCCGGCTATTTCATCCCGGACGAGATCGTGCCTGAGCTAAAATACACGGGGCCGGGCTGGGTCGGCATGTCGAACGCCGGGCCGAATACCAACGGCAGCCAGTTTTTCATTTCACTGGGGGCGCTGCCGCAGTTTGACAGCAAGTACCCGCTATTCGGCAAAGTGCTGAGCGGCATGGATGTAGTAAGGAAGCTGGCGCCGCGCGATCCAAACCAGGACGCCGAAGCGCCGCCCGGCGACACTATTCGAACAATCAAGATCGAGGAAAAATGAGCAAATCTAAATCGCGACGCCAGCAGGTCAAAGCCCAATCCGCGCTGCAGAAGAATTGGGTCGCTTACAGCGCGGTGGCCGTCATTGTCCTGGTGGCCGGTTTCATTATCTACTCCGTCATCCAAAACAATGCTAACAGCGCAGCCGGCGGCACCTCGGGTGTTAAGTCCTGGACTACGGCGCCGGCCATGTCCATCGACGTCAACAAGCAGTACACCGCGCACATCAACACGGTTAAGGGCAACGTGGACGTGCAGTTGCTGCCCAAGGCGGCTCCCATTGCCGTCAACAGCTTCGTATTCCTGGCGCGGCAGCATTATTTTGAAGGTGTGACCTTCCACCGCGTCATCCCGGGGTTCATGGCCCAGGGCGGCGATCCGACCGGCACGGGCACGGGCGGCCCGGGCTATACCTTTGACAACGAAGTCAGCAGCGGGCTGACGTTCGATGCGGCCGGCGTGTTGGCCATGGCCAACACCGGCCGTCCGAACTCCAACGGCAGCCAATTCTTTATTACTTATGCCGCTCAACCCAACCTCAACGGCGGCTATACGATCTTCGGCAAGGTGCTCACTGGCATGGACGTGGTGCAAGCGCTGACGCCGCGCGACCCCCAACAAAACCCGACCACGCCGGGCGACAAAATCAACACCGTCACGATCGACGAAAAGTAGGCTCAGGGCTCAGGCTGGCCCGCCTCTTCATTTTTTTTCCCGCCGCGGCCTGTCAGGCGATCCATGATCGCCTGGCGGTTTTCCTTCCACAGATGCCAGGCGGTCGGCAGCACCGAAAGGACGATGACGGCGACCACGATCAACAAAAAGTACTTGTCCAGGACGTCGGGCGGGAACGCCTTACCCAGGGCATAGCCGGCCAGGGTGACGCCAATGCCCCATAACAGGCCGCCCAAGGCGTTGTACATCAGGAAGCTCTGGTAGTGCATCTCCACTGCCCCGGCCACAATCGGCGCGAAGGTGCGGATGAACGGCATGAAGCGGGCCAGGATCATGGTCTTGCCGCCGTTCTGGTCGTAAAAAGCGCGCGCGGCCAGCAGATTTTTGGGTTTGAACAAAAGCGAGGCCGGCCGCGTAAACAATGGGGGACCAGCCTTGCGGCCGAACCAATACCCCACGTTGTCGCCCAGCACCGCCGCCACAAAGACCAGCGGCAGCAAGATCCAGAGGTTTAGATTGCCTTCGCTTGCGAGGAGCCCGGCGGTGAGCAGCAGGCTGTCGCCCGGCAGAAAAAAGCCAAAGAACAGGCCCGATTCGGCGAAGATGATGATAAACAGGCCGATGTAACCAAAAGAGGTTAGCAGCGTCCGTGGATCGAGAAAACTCATGATTGAACCCTTTCCGGCTGGCGCCCATAAACTGGGCATCCGCCGGCAGATTGGCGCGGCCCAGAGCTCGAATTATACCAGCCGGCTGCTCCTGGTCGTGGCCGCGCTGCTGGTGGCTACCGAGCTCAGCGCCGCACACTTGTTAGAAAACCGTTTCCACCAGGACGAGGCGCTGTACGCCACGTTTGCGCGCTTTGTGGCTTCCGGCCCCGGCCACGGCTTGCTGCTATCACACATATTGGTCGACAAGCCGCCGCTGGCCTTTTACATTAACGGGCTGAGTGTTGCGGTGCTCGGCCCCAGCGAGTTTGCCCTGCGGCTGCCCAGCTTTCTGGCCAGCCTGGTCAGCCTGGCGTTAGTTTACGCCATTGGGCGCAGGCTGTTTGGCGCGCCGGCGGGCCTGGGCGCGGCCTGGGTCATGGCTCTGTCGCCGTTTGCCATCCAGTTTTCGATCACCGTGTTCGTGGATCCCTTGCTGACCACCTGGATATTGCTAGGCATTCTGTTTCTGGTGCGCGGACGACCCGGCTGGGGCGCCGTGGCGCTGGCGCTGGCCTGGGCCACCAAGCAAACGGCCCTGCTGTTTGTGCCACTGGCGCTCTTGCTCGGCCTGGCCAGTCTGCCGCGACCGATGCGTCTGCGCGCAGCCGCCAGTTTTCTGGCGCGAGCGACAATGATGGCGCTGGCGGGTATCATCTTGGTGACATTGGCGGTGCTGGCGTGGGACAACATGCGTGGCGCGCCGATCAGCCTATATCAGCAGGGCTTTAGCGACAACACCTCCAGCCGGCTGGCCACCGCGGCGGAATTGCAGCCACGGGCAGCGGCCATCTTGCGCTTACTGCACTACATTATTGGAAATGATCAGGTCAGCGTGCTCTTCGTGGTCGGAATGGTCGGCGTGCTGGCGTTTGATCTCAGTCAAGGCAGTCAAGCGAACTGGGCAGACGCTCTGCTGGTCATCTATCTGGCCGGCTATCTGGCAGTCTATTGGCTGGTCTCTCTGAATCTGTTCGACCGTTATTTCCTCCCACTTGTCCCGCTGTGGGCGCTGCTGGCAGGCAGAGTGCTGGACCTGGCTGGCCGGGCCGCCGCTGCTGGGCTGGCGTGGCTGGGTCGCCGGACAAGGCTGGCCGCCGGCGGCGGTGTCTCGCCAGCGGCCACGATCATGGCGAGAGTGGCGCTGCCGCTGATCTTGCTGCTGGTCCTGATCCCGATGGCGGCGGCCGCCAATTATGACTTCTCGCCAATCGGCGGCGACCATGGCGCCTATGACGGTGTGGACGATGCCGCGCGTTATGTGCGCTCTTTGCCGCGAAATAGCGTGCTTTATGATCATTGGCTTAACTGGGAGCTCGATTACTATTTGTTCGACAAACCCGTGCTGACGCGCTACTACAAAGATGGCAGCGACCTGACGCGCGACCTGGTGCTGCATGGGCGGCAATCGCCGCGCTATCTGGTCATTCCCTGGTGGCCGCTGGACATTGACCCACAGCCGGCCGTGCGGCAAGCCGGATTTACGATGCGCGTGGCGCATCAATCCTTCCGGCGTGACGGCCAGGTGTCCCTGACCATCTTCCAGTTGGAGGCGGCGCCGCCATAGACGGACGGCCAAAAGGCGAAAAGGCCAGTCGACTTGACAGGCCCATATGCCTATGCTAAATTTCCATCGCTCTAGTCGCAAAATAGCCTGATTTTCTCCACGCACGCTTAAGGAGTGGCGCCTTGACTAAGTCTCGCACCGAACTGATGGTTGACCGTCTGCGCGACATGCAGGTGAGCAGCCCAGACATTGAAGCCTCGGCGGTGGTGAGTGTGGATGGCCTGCCAATTGCCACTGCCCTGCCGCGGGAAGTGGAAGAAGATCGGGTATCGGCCATGTCGGCGGCCATGCTGTCTCTCGGCGAACGCATCGCTTCGGAATTGGGCCGGGGTGTGCTCAGCGAGGTTCAAATCAAAGGCGAGAAGGGCTTTGTGATCCTGCAGTCGCTGGGCACCGAAGCCGTGCTGACGGTACTGGCCCGCGAGGGCGCCAAGATGGGCCTGGTCCTGCTGGACATGCGCCGCGCCGTCGACGACCTATCAAAGCTGGTCTAGCGCCGATTTGCGCCGGGCAGCCGGAGAGACAATGTGGAGCCGATACCCAAGAGCGGGCTGCATTATCCGAATAACATCGCCCGAATTTACCTCCAGGCGATGGAGGAGGTCATGGGCAAGAATGGTCTGAACGCCATTCTGAACATGGCCGGCCTGAATAACTACGTCGACAATTTTCCCCCGAACAATCTCAACCGCGAGTTCGATTTCGCCGACTACTCCGCGCTGAACGGCGCGCTGGAAGAGATGTATGGGCCGCGCGGTGGCCGCGGCCTGGCCTTGCGGGCCGGCCGGGCCTCGTTTGCGCAGGGTCTACGCCATTTTGGCGCCCTGGCTGGCGCCGGCGACCTGGCCTTCAAAGTGTTGCCGCTAGGCACCAAGCTGAAAATCGGCATCCCGGCCATGGCGCGGGTATTCACCCAGGTCAGCGACCAGCGCAGCACGGTCGAAGAAACTAAGACTGAATACATTTACACCATGAGACCCTGCCCGGTGTGTTATGGCCGGCACAGCGAAAAACCCATGTGCCACGCCGGCGCCGGGCTGCTGCAAGAAGGCCTGCGCTGGCTCTCGGGCGGGCACGAGTTTCGGGTGCAAGAATCAAAATGTATTGGCTGCGGTGACGACGCGTGCGTGCTGATCGTGCAGAAGGACCCCATCGGCTGAGGGATTAAGTGAGCGAGAGGACGCTTGCGGGGCAGCGCCGGACAGACGCAACGTCCGGGCGCCCCGCTTTTTTTTGCCATCGAGACGATGATCGTAGTGGTGTTGCCAACCTACAATGAGGCGGCGAACCTGGCCGCGATGGTGGAGGCCATCCGAGCGCTGCCGCTGCCTGAGCTGCGCGTGCTGGTGGTAGACGATGCCTCACCCGACGGCACCGGGCGAATCGCGGATGAACTGGTGGCTGGCAGCACCGGCGCCGTCAACGTCATCCACCGCGCCGGCAAAAAAGGATTGGGCACCGCCTATTGCGAAGGGTTCAACTGGGCCCTGGCGGCCGGGGCGAGCAGCATCATTCAGATGGATAGTGACTTCTCGCACTCTCCCACTTATCTGCCTCAGATGATCAGCCAACTGCCCTACTATGATGTGGTGGTCGGCTCGCGCTACGTCACCAGCGGCAAGCTGGACGAGCGCTGGGAATTGGGCCGGG
This sequence comes from Anaerolineales bacterium, assembly GCA_043734225.1. Classification (GTDB taxonomy): domain Bacteria; phylum Chloroflexota; class Anaerolineae; order Anaerolineales; family UBA6663; genus JAYTFQ01. The sequence continues at coordinate 15,197 of JAYTFQ010000484.1, forward strand.
TATGGCTTTCGGCCTGGGCTAACTTTTACGCGCGCGCCATTTTAGGCATCCAGGTGCGCGACGCCACCGCCGGCTTCAAAGCCTGGCGGCGCGAAACGCTGACTGGGCTGGGCCTGGACCGCATATACTCGAACGGCTATATCTTTCAAGTGGAAATGGCTTACCTGACCCAGCGACTTGGCTATCGGGCCCTGGAAGTGCCAATCTACTTTGAAGATCGGCGCATCGGGCGCTCGAAAATGACCATGCCGGTTAAGCTCGAGGCCGCCTGGCGCGTCTGGGAAGTGCGCGCGAAACACCGCCGCCTGACGGCTGCGAACCGGAGGGCCGCCTAGTGGCTTCGGGCACCTGGCGGCGCATTCAACGCGTCCACTGTCCTCAGCAACCTACCCCGCATGCGTAGCCGCTTCCAACGCCTGTGGCCCGATCTGTGGGTGGCGCTGGGTCTGCTGCTATTGCCCCTGATCCTCTTCGCGCCGGTCACGCTCGGCAATCGCACCCTGCTGCCGGCCGATAACCTGTTGGCAGTGGAACCGTGGCACAGCGCGGCCGCGCAGTTTGGCGCCAGCCCGCAGCCGGTGCCGCACAACAAGCTGCTGGACGACCTCGTGCTGGAGAATTACCCCTGGAAGAAGTTCATCCTGGAATCCCTGCACGCCGCGCAGCTTCCACTGTGGAACCCCTACCAGTTTGCTGGCCTGCCCTTCCTGGCGGCCGGTCAAAGCTCGGCGCTGTATCCATTTGCGATTATTTTCTATGTCGTGCCGCTAGCCCGCGCGTATGGGATCTTCATCGTTTCCCAATTTTTCCTGGCCGGGCTGTTGGCGTATCTGTTCTTGCGCGTGCTCGGCCTGCGACGCCTGGGCGCCGCCTTTGGCGCCATCGTTTACGAGCTAAGCCTGTTCATGATCGTCAGCGTTGTTTTCCCGATGATTGTGGCCGGGGCGGCCTGGCTGCCGTTGGTGCTGCTGGCCATTGAGCTGGCCGTGCGCCAGCAGCCGGCGCTGGGCGGGCGGCCGGCCACCATTCCGTGGGTGGCGCTGGGCGCGGGCACCATCGGCGTGCAGATATTGGCCGGGCACGTCGAGATTACGTATTACAGCTTATTGGTGGCGGGCGCCTATGCCGCCTGGCGGCTAGGCAGCGAGTTTTTGCGGCGGCGGCGGGCGCACGGCCTGCCCCTGGCCGCGCGCCGGCTGATCTTGCGCAGCCTAGGCTTGTTGGCTTTGGCTGGCCTGGGCGCGGCCTTGGGCGCCATCCAATTCATTCCGCTGTTCGAGATTGTCGAGCACAATTTCCGCAGCGGGTCGGCCAGCTTCGAGCAGATCATCGGCTGGGCATATCCATGGCGGCACGCGCTGGCGTTCCTGGTGCCGAATATCTTTGGCAACCCCAGCCATCACGGCTATTTCGACCTGTTCACATGGCGCTGGACGGCGGCGACAGTCAATGCCCAGGGCCAACCGATCGACAACATCTTTTGGGGCGTCAAGAACTACGTCGAGGGCGGCGCTTATGTCGGCCTGCTGCCGCTGCTGCTGGTGGCAGTCGCCTTTATGGCCTGGGTGCGCCGGCTGCGGCGCGGCCAGCCGGACGATGATCGTGCAGGCCTGCCGCTCGGTTTCTTTTTTGTTTTAGGGTTGCTTGCCCTGGCCTTTGCGTTTCCGACACGGCTGTACGCGCTGATCTTCTGGCTGCCCGGCATAAATCAACTACATTCGCCCTTTCGCTGGGTGTGGCCGCTGAGCCTGTGCGTGGCCGTGCTGAGCGGCGCGGGGCTGGACGCTCTGGGGGCGAGTGAAGTTACCGCGACGGTGCGCCGCTGGCCGCTAGCGAGGGTCTGGCGCGTGGCGTGCCTGTGGGCCGAACCGTCGTTGGTGACCGGGCTGGCCGGGCTGGCAGTGTGGGGCGGCGCGCTGCTGACGCTGGGACTGGTGGCGGCCCGGATCGGCTACGACGCGCTCGGCGTGGGACGGCTGATGGACCGGCTGCTGACACGCCTGGCGCTGGCCGATACCGCCTTTGCCAACGGGCGCATGTTTTTCTCCTACGAAGCGCCGTGGCTGCTGGCGTTTGCCATACTGCTGGCCGGTTCCGGGCTGGTCTTGCGCCTGAGCCGCAGCGGACTGGCCTGGGGCGGGCGGCCGGTGTGGCAGTTCCTGGCCCTGGGCGTTCTAGTGGTTGATCTCTGGGCCGCGGGTTGGGGCTTCAACCCGAGCGCCAATCCGAACATCCTGACTTACACCCCGCCGTCAGTCGATTTTCTGCGTCAAGATCCAAGCCTGTGGCGGTTTACCACCTTTGACAGCCAGGGGGCCAAGCCCTTCAACGCCAACCAGGGCTGGTATTTCGATTTCTACGACATCCGCGGCTACGACTCAATTTTCAGCCAGCAGTACAAGCGCTACATGGAACTCATCCAGCCGCAAACAGAGCTGGACTACAATCGCATCGCGCCCATCTCCGATCCGGCCGCGCTGAACTCGCCGCTGTTGGACTTGCTCAACGTCAAATATCTCATTAGCCAGGAAGGTATTACCAACCCCAAGTATCAACTGGTGTATTCGGCTGAAGTCAAGATATACGAAAATACCACCGCCCTGCCCCGCGCCTTTTTATTGCCGCAAACCGCCACGCTGATCGCGCCTGATTTTGGCCAGGCGGTGCAGCGCTATGATCCGCGGAAGTTTGTGATCGTCGAACAGCCGGGCGCCGCCCCGCCGGCAGCCGCCCCCGTTGGGGTATGGCCATCGGCGGTAGAAGACATCCAATACAGCCCAAACGAAGTCTCGGTCAACGCCTCGCCGGAGCAGGCGGCCTGGCTGGTGCTGGCGGACTCGTACTTTCCGGGTTGGAAGGCCTATCTCCGGCCACAGGGCGCGGCCGGCGACACGGAAAAGCCGCTGGTGATTCAGTTGGTGGATGGCAATTTCCGCGGGGTGCAACTGCCAGCCGGAAGCTGGACCGTACGCTTCAAATACACGCCCGACTCGTTCAAGCTGGGCGGCATCATCTCGCTGATCGCGGGCGTGACGCTGGTCTTCGGGCTGGGGGTATACGCCTGGCGCTATTTCTATCAGGAAAGCGCCCTCGACTCTACCGCCCGGCGCGTGGCAAAAAACTCGCTGGCGCCCCTGGCCCTGAACCTGTTCAACCGGGCCATCGACTTTGCCTTTGCGGCCTTCATGCTGCGAGTGTTGGGTCCGGATGATGCCGGCAAGTATTACTACGCCATCGTCATATTCGGCTGGTTCGATATCATCACCAACTATGGGCTGAATGCCTTGCTAATCCGCGATGTGGCGCGCGACCGCGCCCACGCCAACCGGTACCTGGTGAACACGACTGTGCTCCGGCTGGTTCTGGGACTGGTGGTCATCCCCGTCCTGGCCGGGCTGTTGCTGCTGCGCCAGATTTTGCCCCCGGTGGTGCTGCCGTTTGGCCTGGGCGCCTTCCAGCCGGATCGGCTGGCCCCGGAGACGTTGTGGGCGATTGCGCTGTTGGTCCTGGCCGCGGCGCCGGGAACGGTGGCCACCGGACTGTCGGCCCTGTTTACGGCATATGAGAAGGCCGAATACCCGGCGGCCGTGGCCACGCTGACCACGCTGGTGAAGGTGAGCCTGGGCACGATCGCGCTGGTCTTGGGTCTGGGGTTCGTTGGGCTGGCCGGCATCAGCATCGTGGTGAATGCGGTGACGCTGGCGGTGCTGGGCGTGCTGGCCTGGCGCTTGTTCTTCCGGCCGCGGCTAGAGTTCGACCTGGGCTTTCAGCGCCACGCCGTGCGCGAGAGTTTCCCCTTGATGCTCAACAACCTGCTGGCGACCTTGTTCTTCAAGGTGGATGTAACGCTCCTGGAACCTATCCGCGGTACCAGGCAGGTCGGCTGGTACAGCGCCGGTTATAAGTTTGTCGACGCCTTTAACCTGGTGCCATCTCTATTTACGTTTGCTTTATTTCCCGTCATGTCGCGCCAGGCGCACGAGGACAAGGCTGCCCTGCGGCGCAGCTACACACTGGCCATCAAGCTGCTGGTCGGCGTGGCGCTGCCTCTGGCGCTGGTGACCACGGCCGCGGCGCCGCTTTTGGTGGGCATACTCGGGGGCAGCGCCTACCTGCCCTTCGGCGCCCAGGCGCTGGCCATCTTGATATGGTCCATTCCGTTTGGCTGGATCAACAGCGTCACCAACTACGTGCTGATCGCGCTGGGACAACAGCGCGGGCTGACACGCGCTTTTGCCATCAGCCTGGTTTTCAATGTGGTGCTGAATCTGCTGCTGCTGCCGCGGTATGGGTTCCAGGCGGCGGCCGCCATTACCATTGCCTCCGAGCTGTTCGAAGGGGCGCTGTTCTATGTTTATCTGCGCCCGAGCTTGGGCGGGTTGACCTGGCTGCTGACGCTGTGGCGCTTGTGGATCGCGGGCGGCGTCATGGGCGCCCTGGCGCTGGCCGTGTGGCAAGTCAATCCGTATTTGGCGGCGCTGGCCGGGCTGGCGGGCTATGGGGCCAGCCTGTTCCTGCTGCGCCCGTTCGATGCCGCCGAGACAGCGGTGCTGACCGGCATCTTGCCAGCCCGGCTGCGCCGGCGGCTGCCGTGAGCACCATGACGGCACTTGCCCGACCTTACCCAGCCGTAGTATAAACAACCGCAAATACCGTTTGAGCGAGGGTGACGACGATGATGAGCAGTGATCCCAATTCACCGTTTTTGGGCGTGATTGGCCTGGGCGCTTTGAAAGCCGAATACAAGAATTCCGGCCGCCGGCGCTGGATTGGCCTGATCTTTGGCGTGCTATGCTTGCTGGCGACGCCGGTATTGCTGCTGGTGACGGCGTGGGTGGCCTACCAGACTTACAATGACTCTGGCCTGTATAAAGTCGCCGGCAACGCCGCAGCGCCGCTGATCGGCGCGCTGGCCGCCTTTATCATCGGCGCGGCTGTCGTCATCAGCGCGTGGCGCAATTGGCGGCTGGTGGCGGCCCTGTTCGACAACGGCGTCGCTTACCAATCACGCACCGGCATCCAACAGGTCAGTTGGGCCGACGTGACAGCGGTCTGGCAGCGCGTGACCCGCCACTACACCAACGGCGTCTACACGGGCACCACGCACGTGTATACGATCCAGACCAATACCGGCCAAAAGATTGTGCTCGATGACCGCCTGGGCAAAGGAATTGAAGATCTGGGCAAAGCCGTGCAGCGCGGCGCCAGCAATGCACTTTTTCCGCGATACTACACCGCGGTGCAGAACGGACAGCGGCTGGAATTTGGGCCGTTGGCAATGGACAACCAAAAGCTGTATGCCGGCAAGAAAGAGCTGCCGTGGAGCGAAATTAAGGCCGTAAGAATCAACAAGGGCCAGATTGCCATCCAGAAAGACAAGGGATGGTTCAACTGGACCAGCGTCGCGGTGCCGCAAGTGCCCAACTTTTTCATTTTCTACGACCTGATTGGCCGCTTTACCAAGATCGTGGACTAGCAGTTTGTCGGAGAAATCACGGTGTCTGTTTGCCGGAACAATGGTGCTAGACTGACCCCATGCCCCGCAAATTCAAAACTGCCGACTACGCAAGC
>JAYTFQ010000485.1:0-1914 GCA_043734225.1 Anaerolineales bacterium
GCTGCTATCCAGCGGCATGGGCCGGGCCAGGAAACCCGGCCCAAACTGCACGTCATATTCGGCGCGGCGCGGCGAGAACACGCCCACCAGCCCGTCCACGCGCGCGGTGGCGCTTTCGGGCCACACCTGCACCACGGCCAGCCGGTGCAGTGTGGCCTGGCCGCCGCGCAGTTGGTAGCCGGCCAGGTAGGCCCCGGCGCTAAACACCACCACCAGCGCCGGCACGGTCACCCAGGCCAGCTCGCGGCGCTTGAGCTGCCGCAACACCAGATAGTTGAGCGGACCCACCGCCAGGACGTACAGACCCAGGAAGCCGAGAATTTCAAACGCCGAAGGAAGCTGCAAACCCGGCAGGTCGTTGATGGCATCGTGCGCGGAGAACCAGTTGCGCACGCCTTTGGCCCAGTTGGGCCGCTGGGCCGTGCCGGAGAGCGTGTTGCGAAACAGGCCCTCCAAGCCGCTCCAATTCTTGAGAGGGTCAAAGGCCGGGTCAACCGCCAGATACAGCACCTGGCCAAAGCCGGAATGCCGGGCAATGACCAGCGGCAGCGTGCCGGCGCTGACCAGTGTCACCGCGTCCGGCGACAGCGCGCCGGTGGCCACCACCGCCAGCCCGCTGGGGGCCGCCGCTCCGGCAAAGTTGGCCAGGCTGGTGGTATCCGGCAAATTTTGCGTGCCGGAGGGCGCCAGCGGCAGCAGCGCGCCCAGCCCAGCCGCGGTCTTCTGCCAGGTCGGTCCGCCGGCCACAATCAGCCGCCCGCCGGAGGCCACCCATTCCGCCAGGGCCGCGCGCTGCTCAGGGCTGAACACTCCGGTATCCAGGTCGGAGATGACCAGCACGTCCAGGGCGTGCCAGGCAAAACCGACGGGCGGCAGGTCGGCGACTTCCAATTGCGCAACGTGCGCCGTGCCCGTCGTTGGATTGAGGCTGCTGAGAAAGTTAAAAGCCGAAGGCGATCCGGCCAGGACGCCATAAATCAGGTCATCCGTGCCAGCCTGCGCCACCCGGCTGGAGGCTGTCGCCAGATCGGTTTCGCCGTCACTCAGGCTGACATTGATCGCGCTGAGAAAGCCTTCGGTGGGGATGTAGAGGAAAACTTCGCGCCGCGATTGGGTCGGCAGGTCCACGTCGCGGGTGATCACCACGGCCGAGGCGCCGTTGCTGCGCGGCACCGACAACCGCAGGGTGCCCTTGGTGTCCGGCCCATCGTTGGCCACCGCAATCCGCACCGGCAGCCATTGGCCGTCCTTGTAGTTTCCTTCAAAGCCGGCGTGGATGGCGAGCGTCACCCCCTGGGGCGCGGGCGCGGCCGCGGCCGCCGGCGGCGCGTACAGCCCCGCCCCCGCCACCAGCGCCAGCAGCCCAACCGCCGCCAGCCGCCACACACTGGGCGGGAGACGCAGAGTTTGGCCAGCCTTCTTCATCAATACGCTGAATGACATGTACGGGGTTCGTCTCGTTGGCTTGTACCGTCCGCAAGTAATTGAATCTTATTCTACCAGTTTACAAACAATCCTTCGCAGGTATGTCCGGGGCCGGGTGCATCGCCAGATGGTGGTCGCTATTCGGCTGCGCACTGTATGCCCGCCACCGCGCGGGCCTCCCCACTCCACTTCGTTTCGGGGGACACGTAAAGGCGCCGCGCTACGCAACGACGCTGGCTGAAAGCCCAATACCTTTCAAATAAGCCAGCCGGGCCCTCGCGGCGTACCGGCCCCGCTCGGGGTTTGGCCCGAAAGAAGGGCCATCCCACTGCGCTGCGCCTTATCGTTACCCATATCTTTTTCCGGGGCGAGCATAGTTTCCCGGATTGCCGGAAAAATCCAGTGATTTCGGCTCCGGGGTTTAGGGGCTTGCGCCAGGTCAACATAAGCAGCTCTCGAAAAAGGCCAGAATCCTGCGGCGAAACGTAT
>JAYTFQ010000486.1:0-5780 GCA_043734225.1 Anaerolineales bacterium
TCGGTAGCGCTTCCTCGAGCGGGTCAAGCGCTTCAGAGCCCTCCGAGATCAAGGCATAAGCGGCGGCCAGCCGTTCGCGGCCCGCGCCCAGCAGCCAGCCCTCGGGGCTGTTCTGGCATTCAGGGTGCCGTACCCCATAGGCCACCAGGGCCAGCGGGCCCGGCCGCCAACTGGTCGTGCGGCCGGTGCCATCCTGTTTGCCGATGGCTTGCGCTTTGGCTTTGCCCGAGCGCGGCGCGCGCGCCCCGGAACGGGCCGCCTCCACAAAGGCCTTGCGGACCTCGTCGTTTTCGGCCATGCGCGCCAGGGCGGGCACGCGCTTCAGGCGGCGTACGCCCTCGGTCCACATTCCGTCGGGCAAATCGTTGATCAGATGAGCGGTGGCAGTGGCAGGCATGACAATACCTCTAGGGCAGCGCGAAAATAGGGGACGACCGCAAGGGAGCTAGGGCTTGACCAGCAGCAGCCAATAGGCCGCGCCTTCACAAAGCGCGCCGACAATAATCAGCACAATGGCATTGCCGGAAGTGGTCTTGATAAGGCTATTAACGGCGTCGACCAGAGCTGTAGCCGACTGCGTCACCAGCGTGATGTCGTCAGTCAGGCCTTTTTGGCCGATGCGCGCGGTCTGCTGCGCCAGAACTTTGGCCTCTTGCTTGTATGGTCCGGCCACCAAAATGATCAGGCCAGCAATGATGGCGAATAGCCCGAGCGGGAAAAACGTCAGGCCCATCGTCAAACGCAGCGTATTGGGTGTCAGGAATGCCAGCATGTGCAGCGCCTCCATTCAGCGCCTGCCCGCTGAAAGGGGGGTGGGGCAGGTCGCGTGAATGACTATTGCAAGAGGCGTGCCAGACGTGAGAGGAGGCGGTCAGGCGAAGGCGCCGACCAGGTCGGCTGAAAAGTGTCCGATCTCCAGCGTGGCGCCGTCCGTGAACAGCATGGCGCGTTCAATGGCGTTGCGCAATTGGCGGATATTGCCGGGCCAATCATAGGCTTTGAGCGCGTCGAGCACGTTGGGACCCACATCCTGAACACTGGCGCCCATTTCCCGGTTGTATTTGTTGATGAAAAATCCGACCAAGGCCGGAATGTCTTCTTTGCGCTCGCGCAGCGGCGGCAGGTGCAGCTCCACAACCGCCAGCCGGTGGTACAGATCTTCGCGGAAATCGCCGCGCGCCACCAGCTCAGGCAGGTTGCGGTTCGAGGCGGCGATAATGCGCACGTCAACCTTGTTCTCGCTCGTGCCGCCCAGGCGACGGATGGCCCGGTCTTCCAGCACACGCAGCAGCTTGGCTTGCAGCTCGGGGCGCATGGTTGAGATTTCATCCAGAAACAGGGTGCTGCCGTTGGCGGTGATGAACAAGCCTTCGCGGCGCTTGGCGGCGCCGGTGAACGCGCCGGCCTCATAGCCGAATAACTCGGAATCGAGTAATGATTCGGTAAAATTGGCGCAGTTGACGGCCACCCAGGTTTTATCGCCCCGCGAGGACATTTTATGCACCGCGCCAGCAAAAACCTCTTTGCCGGTGCCGCTCTCTCCGGTAATGAGCACCGAGGCGCGCGAGGGCGCCACGCGTGTCAGGTCGTAGGCAACCTTCTTCATGAGCGCGGTGTCGCCCTGCACCCAGGCCTCCAAGGGGTTACGGAGTTGGCGCAGGTGGTTCAACTCGCGCACCAGGGCCACCGCTTCGTCGGCCTTGCCCACGGCCTGCATCAGGCGCGACATGTCCACTGGCTTTTGAATGAAGTCCATGGCGCCCAGCTTCATGGCTTCCACAGCCATGTCGATATCGCCGAAGCCGGTCACCATAATGACCGGCATGCCGGGCCGCTCGCGCTTCACCCGTTCGAGCAGGCTGGGGCCATAGCCATCGGGCAGTTGCACGTCGAGCACGATGATGTCGGCCTCGTCGCGATCGACCGCCTGGTGCGCGGCGGCTAGCGTGGCGGCCTCGCGCACCTCATAGCCCCCGTCGCGCAGCATCGGCACCAGGAACGAGCGGGCGGTTTCGTCGTCTTCGACCAGCAGGATGGTTGACGTCATGCTTTGTCCGTTTCTTCGGCTGGCCCAACGTAGGCCGGCAGGGTGACTGTGAAAATGGTGCCCGAGCCCGGAAAACTTTCCACGCCCACGGCGCCGTGCTGAATGGTCACCAGTCGTTTGCAAATGGCCAAACCCAGGCCGGTGCCATCAGGTTTGGTAGTGAAATAGGGGTCAAAGACGCGTCGTTTGAGCTCTTCCGAAATGCCTGGGCCCGAATCGGCGACGCGCGCCTCGACCACGTTGCCGGACGAACCGCGGCTGCCCGGCCCAATGCTGATGCTCAAATGGCCGCCAGCGGGCATGGCCTGCAAGGCGTTGTCGACCAGGTTTTGGAAAACTTGCTCGATCAGGCGGGCATCCGCCACGGCGCGCGGGGCGTCCGGCTCAACCGTGTAATTGAGGCGCACATTGCAGCGCTCTATTTTGGCGCTGAAGCGGCGCAGCAGGTGCTGGAACAGCTCATCCAGAGAAACCGGCTCCAGCCGCGGGTTAAGCGGTTTGGCCCAGGTCAGCATCTGGTTCATCAGAGACGATAGGCGTATGCACTCAGTCTGAATCAAGGCCAGTTTCTCGGCCAGTGGGCCGTCGCCGGAGATGCGCGTGGCCAGGAATTGCACACCCATGCCGATGTTATTCAATGGGCCACGCACTTCGTGGGCGAAGGCCTGTGTGCCTTGCCCCATGAAAACCAGCTGATCCAAATGCTCGCGCTGCAGAGCCGTGGCGCGCACTTCCGATAGGTCGAGCACGGTCAGCGTGCAGCCGCCCTCCGGCAAGGCGCGGGCGCGCACGCTGGCCGGAAACGATTCGCCGTTGCGCCGGAGCAGGGTGCATTCGTTGTCAAAAGCCTGGTCGGCTGTTTCACCGGCGGCAGACAGGCAGGCGCGCACGTCCCGCGCCAGGCGGGCGTCGCCGATGAGCACATCTTCAAACGGCAGGCCGGTCACTTCTTCGGAGCGATAGCCAAACATGCGCGCGGCGGCGCTGTTGATTTCTTCCAACGTGCCGGCCGCGGTTAGCAGCAGGACGGCCTCCTCGATCTGGGCGTTGATGGCCGCTAATCGGCCGCTCAAGCGCAAGGCCAAGTCCCGCGCGCGAGCGTGGGCGGTTTGCGTGCTAAGTTGTGTCGTTAGCTGGTGAACGTAAACAGCGGCGATGGATAGCAGCCGCTGGGCCTGGCTGGGCGGGGTGCTGCCGGGCAAGTAGGCCACACACAGCGCGCCGACCAGGCTTTGTCCGCCACCGACCGGATGCGACAGCAGCGCTGCCCAGCCGCTGCCGCGGGCCGTCTGCTGCAAATAGCCCTGCGGCCGATGGTTAAGCGTCCATTGGAACGGCGCGCGCACATATTGGGCTTCACTCGGTCCCAGGCTGGGGGGGAAAGCCCTCGGCCCGCCCGAACCAGCCCGCAATTGCAGTCCCGGGTGATGCGGCGCCACATGGTACAAACCGGCGACATCGGCGCCCAACATGGTCCGCACCAATTCGACTGCGGTACTGAGCGGCTCGTCGCCTGGCTCGGCCAGCAGCTTGAGAAGTTCGTCCAGGCTGTCCAGCGCCTGCAAGCGCAGCGTCGCTTCGCGGCTGGCTTGCAGGCGTTCGTCAGTGGGCGAGGCCAGCAGCAGAACTAGCGTCTCACTGTTGGGCGCTGCCTCCTGGCTGGAGAGGCGCAAATCGACCAGGCTGGATTTGCCGGATCGGGTGCGAATGGAGACCGCGTGGATCTGGCGGGTTTGGCCCGGCAGCAACGCGTGAATTTGGGCCAGCGCAGCTTCAGCCTCCGGCGCGGCCACTACTTCGGCCAGCGAGCGCGACAGCAACTCCTCGCGTGACCAGCCCGTCAGGGCTGCGGCGCGGGCGTTGACGGCCAGGAAGGCGCCGGTGCGCGGCGCCACAAACAACGCGGCCTCGGGCATTTGCTCGAGGCTGTGCTGCAAACGGGCATCTTGATCACGCCCAGAGGCGAACAGGGCGCGCAGCAGGGCGGAATTGCCTGTGCGGCCCGGGATCACGTGGCGCCTGCCAGGCTGGGCGCCATGGCACGCCGTTGGGCGCGCGCCTGGCGGCCGCGCACGTTGGCGGGCAGGATGCCCAGCATTTTGCGATATTTGGCCACGGTGCGCCGAGCGACATGCGTGCCTTCAGTGTCCAGCGCCAGCGCAATTTCATCGTCGGTCAGCGGGCGGCTTTCGGCCTCAATCAGGGCGCGCACCCGGTCGCGCACCGACAGGCTGCGGTCGAAGAACTTGGACAGAGGCACGATGCGGCCATCGGGCAGTGACACAGATTTGCCCGCTACGGCGCGGGAGATGGTAGATTCGTGCAGCCCGAGGGCCTGGGCAATCTGGACGCGGGTAGTCGGGTGCAGGTCGCCATCGCCGCCCAGAATGAATTCGCGCTGACCTTCAGCGATGATCTGCATCAAACGGCGCATGGTGTGGTTGCGCTGCTGCAGGCATTTGGTGACCAGGGCCGCCTCGGCCAGCGCCTGAGACCAGCGCTCACGCTCATCGCCGGTGCAGTCGGTGACTGCCGCCTTGAATTCTGGGTTGACTCTGAGCCAACCCGAAAGCGGCGTAAAGACTTCCACGGCTAACGCGCCGTTACCTTCTATCTGCGAGGTGATATTTATATCCGGATTGCGCAGCGCAGCGCCATCGGCATGCGCCGGCAGTTTGCCGTCGCCCCAGAATGCCTGGGCCGGGTAGGGCGTCAAATTGCGGTGAATGAAGCGCACGGCGGCTTCAATGGTGCCCACGGTCAGGCGCAGGCCCTCGTCGGCTTTGAGGCGGCGCACAATGCGCTCGTAATCCATATGTCCCAGGGCTTCGAAGTGGCGGTCGATCAGCAGGCGAGCCAACCGTGCCATGCTTTCGGGCACGCGTCCGGCATCGGCCAGCGCCTCAAGTTGGATCAGCAGCGACTCCTGCGGGGTGCGGGCGCCGACGCCCGGCGGGTCGGCGTGCTGGATGAGGCTGAGCACGCGCTCTACCTGGCGCAGGCTGGCGCGCTTGTAAACAGCGATCTCCGCTGGCGCCTCACTCAGCAGGCCATTTTCGTCGAGCTGGGCAAGAATGTAAGCCGCCAATGGGCGCTCGGCAATTTCCAGCGCCGGTCCCACCTGGCGCAGAATATACTCATCCAGGCGCACCGGCATGCCAGTCTCGGGCGGTTCATCGCCGCTGCCAGATTCAGGTCGATAGGTGGCAGGCTGGCGCGGGGACAGAAATACGACCGGGGAGCCGTCGCCGCGCGGCGCCGCGCAGGCGGGGCAGGGCAGCTGGCGCAGCCGGCGCCCGCATTCCGGGCAGCGCAGCTCGTCGACCAATTCGAGTGCCGGGTTGGCGTCGATTTCCTTGAGAAGTGCCGCTTCCAGCTCGGCCGATGAGAGTTGGAGGTAAGCCATAGTCTTGGCCAGATGGGCCGTGGCTTGAGGCCGGTTGTCCTGCATCTGAGAAGCGAACATCGTGTCCCTTCGGCGTACCCAGGGATAAGCGATTAGCCTGTTGGAAAGCGGTTAGACTTGCGCCGTAGTATAGGCGTGTTCGCCGCACAGGTCAATTTAAGAAGCGCCAGGGTACGCATGCCGTTACTTGTGCAAGATGCGTGCCAGGCCGCATTGGTGCCTCAATTGATACAATTTGGTCCAACAGATGCAACCGGCCCAGATGCGTGAATGAGCTTGACGGGTTCCGACGTGGCAGCCGGCGACCGAGTTGCATGGCCTGGACAC
>JAYTFQ010000487.1:0-4485 GCA_043734225.1 Anaerolineales bacterium
GGCGGCACGCGCATCGCCCTGGGCGTGCTCAAGAAATTCGTGCTGGCCGACAGCCTGGCGCTGGTGGCACTCAACGCCGCCAATGCGGCCCAGGCCCACTCCGCGCTGTGGACCTGGGTGCTGGTGTATGCCTACGCCTGGCGGCTGTACTGGGATTTTTCGGGCTACTCCGATATCGCCATCGGTCTGGGGCGTTTCTTTGGCATCAAGCTGCCGGAAAACTTTGACCGGCCTTATACGCGCCAAAACCTGACCCTGTTTTGGAACAGCTGGCACATGACCCTGGCTCAATGGTTTCGGGCGTACGTGTTCAACCCGCTGACTCGGGCGCTGCGCGCGCGCGAGCTGCCCGTGCCGGTCATCATCCTGATCACGCAGGCCGTGACCATGGTGCTCATCGGGCTGTGGCACGGCATCACGCTGAATTTCATCATTTGGGGCGCGTGGCATGGGCTGGGGCTGTTTATTCACAACCGCTGGGCGGACTTCACCAAACCACGGGCCGCGCTGCTCGACTCCCGGCCGCGTCTCAAGCGGCTGGCCCACATCGCCGGCGTGGTGGTCACCTTTCATTTTGTGGCGCTGGGTTGGGTGTGGTTTGTGCTGCCCACCCCAGACCTGGCGCTGGGCGTGTTTGGGCGGCTATTTGGCTTGGGGGGCCCGCGTTGAGCTCGCCTACCGGGCCGCCGCCGGTTGGGGCGGGGCGCTTTTTGCTCAACGTCGTCGTCAAGGCGGCGCTGCTGTTTGTCGTGATTGACCTGCTGGTGGCCGTCATCGATCCGCTGCCGGCGCTCAGCCGCCTGACGGCTTACAACACGCTGCTGCCCGGCCGCCTGCGCCTGCCTTATGGTGACGCGCCGGATCAAGATTACAACTTGAGCTTGTTCCAACTGGACGCGCTGTTCGGCGCACATGAGGTGGCGCGGCCCAAAGACGCCGACGAGTATCGCGTGCTGGTAATCGGGGACTCGTCGGTGTGGGGCTGGCTGCTGCCGGCGCAGGACACGCTGGCCGCGCAGTTGAATCGCGCCAGGCAGACGAACGCGGCCGGCAAACACGTGCGGGTCTACAACCTGGGCTATCCAATCCTATCGCTGAGCAAGGATCTGCTACTGCTGTCGATGGTGCAGCGCGACCAGCCCGATCTGATCGTTTGGCTGGTGACGCTCGAATCCTTTCCGGCCGATAAACAGCTTTTTCCTCCAATCGTGCAGCACAACCCGGGCCCGATGCGCGACCTGATCGCCCGCTATCATCTGTCGCTCAACCCGAACGACCCCAGCTTTGTCAGCCCCAGTTTGTGGGGCCGGACCTTGATCGGCCGGCGGCGTGATCTGGCCGATTTGCTGCGCTTGCAGCTATATGGGGTCGAGTGGGCGGCGACCGGTATTGACCAGGCGATACCCGCCAGCTACACGCCGCGCAGCGTGGACTTGCAGCCAGACGCCAGCTTTCACGGTCTGCAACCGCCGCACCTGGCGGCCGGCGACCTGGCCTTTGATGTGCTGGAGGCCGGGGTCAGCGCGGCCGGTGCGGTGCCGGTGATGATCGCCAACGAGCCGACCTTTGTCAGCAGTGGCCAGAACAGCGATATCCGGTACAATTTCTTTTACCCGCGCTGGGCGTATGACGATTATCGCCAATTGCTGGCGGCCGAAGCCCAGAACCACGGCTGGCACTATATGGATTTGTGGGACGCGGCCGGCAACGATCAATTCACGGATAGCCCGATCCATCTGACGACCGAAGGCAATGCCCGCCTGGCAGCGAAGCTGGCCGGGCCAATTCTCGCGCTGGCGAACGGACAAACGCCGTAGGGGGCACACGATGCTTGAGATCCAGAAGGCGCTGACTCACATGACGGATGATCCGCGCGCGGGCGGCAAGCTAGGCCTGGGCGCGGTCGCGGCGCTGGCGCCGATCCTGAATTTGGCCGCGCTCGGTTACCAGGTGGAGGTGGCGCGCCGGGTGGCGCGCGGCGAGCCGCAGCCGCTGCCGGAGTGGGACGACCTGAAGCGCCTTTGGGTGCAGGGCGCCTGGCTGGGGCTGGCGCTGTTTGTGTACAGCCTGCCGCTGCTGCTGTTCGTCCTGGGCAGCATGGCAACCGTGTTTGTGGGTTTTGTGCTGGCGCTGCAATCGGACACGGCCCAGACCAGCAACACGCTGCCAGCGCCGCCGGTGGCCGCCATCGTCATTTTCATCCTGTTGACTGGCCTGACCATCTTGTACAGTTTCTTGCTCGGTTTGCTGCGGCCCGCTATCCTGGCCGAGTATGTGCAGCGCGGCACGATTAAGGCCTGCTTCGATATCCAGGCGCTATGGCGTTTCATTCGCTTCAACCCCGGCGAATACTTGCTGCTGTGGCTGACCGAACTCGTGGTGGGCTGGATCATCAGCCTGCCGTTGATCTTTGTAGCGTTTATCGTCCTGGCAATACCCTTCCTGGGCCCGCTGCTGCTGCCCTTGATCGCGGCGGCGGTCGGTTTCTATCTGTTCCTGGTCAGCGGGCATCTGGTGGGCCAACTGCTGCGGACCAGGACGCCGGCAACGGCTTAAGGAGTTTCGATGTCTCAAATGACGGATACACTCGGCCAATATATCGCCGCCAAAATTCTAAAGCAGCCCAAGCGGGTGTTGCGCGACGATGAAGCCTTGATCTCGAGCGGCCTGATCGACTCGTTCAGCCTGGTTGATTTGGCGCTGTATGTCGAAGATACCTTCGGCGTGCACCTGGACGACTCGGAGCTGAATGCCGCAACGTTTGACACGCTCGGCCAGTTGGACAGCCTGATCCAACAGCGCCAGGCCTGAGGCCAGTGGCGACGACCTCCCCCGGCGGCGCGACGCTCACGGCGCGCTTGCTTGAACACTACACCGCCGCGCCGGACCGGGCGGCCATCACCCTGCTGCAGCCGCGCCTGCCCGATCAACCGCTTACCTACCGCCGGCTGCTGCACGGTGCGGCCGGTTACGCCCGCGCTTACCAGGCGGCTGGCGTGCAGCCAGGCGAGGTGGTGGTGCTGATCCTGCAGCACGGCGAAGCGCTGGTGTATGCCTTTTGGGGCGCGCTGCTGGCCGGGGCTGTGCCGTCGATGATGCCGTTCCTGACCGAGAAGCTCTCCCCGGAAAAATACCGGCAGGAGCTGGCGGCTCTGGTGAGCATCACGCGGCCGGTGGCGCTGGTCACCTTTCCCGAGTTCGCGGCCGAAGTGCGCGCGGCGCTGGCGGGCGGCGATGCGCCGACCTCGGTGCGGGCGGTGATCCTCTCAGATGCGGTTAGCCTGGAGGCGGAGCCGGACCTGAGCGCGCTGGCGGGGCCGAACCGCTCGCCGGACGATCTGGCGCTGCTGCAGCACTCCTCCGGGACCACTGGCCTGCAAAAGGGCGTGGCGCTCTCACATCGGGCGGTGCTGCGGCAGTTGGACGTGTACGCGGCGGCCATTCGCCTGGCCGAGGCGGACGTGATCGTCAGTTGGCTGCCGCTCTATCACGATATGGGCCTGATCGCCGGATTTGTGATGCCGGTGGCGCTGGGGGTGCCGTTGGTGCTCATGTCGCCCTTTGACTGGGTGCGGGCGCCCTACCGCCTGCTGCAGGCGGTGAGCCAGTATCACGGCACGCTCTCCTGGCTGCCTAACTTCGCTTTCAATTTCTGCGCGCAAAAGATCCGCGACCGTGACTTGCAGGGCGTGGACCTGAGCACCTGGCGGGCCGTGATCAACTGTTCGGAGCCGACCCGCCTGGAAAGCCACGAGCTTTTCGTGAAGCGCTTTGCCCCACTCGGATTGCGGCCCGAGGCGCCGGTGACGTGCTATGCCATGGCCGAGAACGTCTTTGCCGTCACCCAGAGCGGCCTGGATGGGCCGCCGACCATCGACGCAGTGGACCGCCGCGCGCTGATTGGCGAGAAGATCGCGCGGCCGGCCGATGCGGATGGGCCCGAGGTGGCGCGGCTGCTTTCGGCCGGGCGGCCGCTGGCCAACGTCCAGGTGCGCGTACTCGACGAACAGCGCCGTAACCTGCCTGAGCGCCAGTTGGGCGAGATTGCGCTGCACAGCGACTGTATGCTCTCAGGCTATTACAACCGCCCGGACCTGACCGAGCTGGCTTTTTTTGAAAGCTATTATCTAACCGGCGACCTGGGCTACCTGGCGGCTGGCGAGCTGTATGTGACCGGGCGCAAGAAGGATTTGATTATCGTCGGCGGCAAAAATGTGCACCCACAGGACCTGGAGACATTGGCGGCCGAGGTGCCTGGGGTGCATCCGGGGCGGGTGGTGGCCTTCGGCATATTTGACGACGAGGCCGGCACTGAGGATGTGGTCGTGGTGGCCGAGGCCGATACCGAAGTAGAGACCGAGCGCCAGGCCATTGGCGACGCGGTTCGGCTGCGCATCAATCAGGGTTCAGACGTCGCTGTGCGCCGCGTGCACGTGGTCGGCCCGCGTTGGGTGCTGAAGACCAGCAGCGGCAAGGTGGCCCGGG
>JAYTFQ010000488.1:0-4670 GCA_043734225.1 Anaerolineales bacterium
TGATCACCGGCACGCGCGCCTCGTAGCTGAACGACACATCCTTGAAGGTGATCCGCCCCCGGCTGGGCGGCAGCAGCGCCGCGTTCGGCGCGTCCACCACCGACGGCTTCAGATCCAGAATTTCGAACACGCGCTGCACCCCGCCGATGGCGCCGCGCAGTTGCGCGTACAGCCCGGCCATGCCGGCCAGGCTGCCGGCGATGGCCATGCCGTAGATCAGGAAGCCGGTGATCATCGGCAGCGACAGCCGCCCGGCAATCACCTCGCGCCCGCCGTACCACATGATGGCGGCGATGGAGCCGAAGCCCAGAAACATCATCAGCGTGGAGAAAGCCGAGCTATACAGCGCCATGCGGATGGAGGCCTTCAGCGTCTTGAGCATGGCGCCCTCATAGCGGCCCATCTCGTAGCTCTCGCGCCCAAAGCTCTTTACCACCCGCACCGCCTGCAGCGCCTCCTCGGCCACCGTGGTGCTGTCGGCCAGTTGGTCCTGCACGCCGGTGCTGGCCTTCTGGATCCGGCTGCCGAACACGCCGGCGATGAGGATCAGCGCCGGCACCAGCGCCAGGATGAACAGGGTCAGGTGGGCGTTGATGGTCAGCACGATCACCAGCGCCCCCACCAGCGACAGCACCTGGCTCAGCAGCGAGGTGACGTTGTTGGTCAGCATGCTGCGCATCTGGGTCACATCGCTCGACAGCCGCGAGACGATCTCGCCCACCCGCCGCCCGGCATAAAAGTCGAGCGACAGGCTTTGCAGGTGGTGGTAAAGGTTGGTGCGCAGGTCGTACACCACGCGCTCGCCGATCACCGCCAGCAGATAGCCCTGCAAGAACGAGAACAGCGCCTGCACCAGGAACACCGCCACCAGCGTGGCGGCCAGCGTGTTCAGCGGGCCGGCGTCCTTGGCCTTGGTCACCGTGTCCAGCAGCCGCACAATCACCAGCGGAAACACCAGCCCCAGCCCGGTAGACACCACCAGCGCCAGGATGGCCAGCCCCATGCGCCCAGCGTACGGCCGCAGATAGCCGAACAGCCGCCCCCAGTTCACCGCGCGCAGCGAGATGGCCTTGTCCTTCTCTTGCGCCTTATCTTTCCCGGCGGCCGGCCCGCCCCGCCGCCCACCATGTCTTGGTCCAAACATACCTGGCCTCCTAGATAACGTTACGCGTGATCAGCATACGTGAGCCGTGTGAACGGCAGATAAACAGGCGGGGCGTTCAGTGGAACGCCTCGCCGCCGCGGTTTTTGTAACCGGACTTATCTCAATATGCTTTAGCCAAGACTTGTGGTTTGCTGAATAACCGGCTCTAATCCGCGCCCTGGCATTTGTCTTGATCCCAGGCATTGTCCCGTTAACCCGGAAAAGACTGATTGCTTTTTAACGGGATAATGCCAAACTTCGGAAAACTGCCCGGGTGCGGATTAGAACCGCGCGGCGCTAACTAAATCGGGGCAGGGTTCGCCCTGGGCCAGCTTCACAGCCTGGAGGAAATCGTCCGGCGAGATGGGGAATTCAGTGAAGCGCCAGTCGAGGCGGCCAGCGCCCCGGCGTGGCCCTCAGCGCTTTTGGGCGCGGGCGTAGATGGCGTGCAGTTGCACCCAGGGGATGCGCGGGCGCTTCAAGCCGCGTTTGGCCAGGTAGCGCTGGGCGGCGCGGCGCCCGTCGCGCACCTGCAGCAGCAGGTTCTGCCCCGCGCCGGCGCCCTCAATCAGTTGGGTGGGACGGAACAGCCAGGCGCCCTCCGCCGGTTCCAGCCTGCCGCGCAGCACAAAGTTGGTCTGGTTCCAGAGCTGCTCGTCGTGCTGATGGCACAGCAGCCCGGCCGGCCCGCTCTGCCAGGCCACATAGCCCGGCAGCGCCAGGCGCAAGGCCTGCTCGGCCGCCACTGGCTCCGGCACGCAGCGCACACTGAACGGATACCCTTCGGCATCCAGGCCGGTCAGCACCGCTGTCGGATAGCGCGCCAGGTGCTTGACAACTTCAGCCCACATCGGCCACCTCTTGCGGCGGGCGCGAAAAATCGCCGTTCGCCCACCACTGGATCCGTTTAGGCACTGTGACGATTTTCACGCGCATATAAAACCAATCCATCAGCCAGCGGCTGAAGGGAGTGCTGCTGGTCACCTTGCTGGGCGGCTGAAAGCGGTAGATTTTCTCCCACAGCGCTTCCAGCCCGGCCACGCTGGTGATGTCTTCAGCCGCCTGCGCGTCGCCCTGCACCAGCACCGCCGGCGCGCCGATCAGCCCGCTGGCCTTGGGCTCCGAGAACAGCAGCGCCACGCGCGGATGGCGCCGGATGTTGTACGCCTTATGCGGCAGCCCAATGGAGGTGGCGCTGATGAACGCGCCGCTCGGCTCGTCGTACAGCACGATCACCGGCCAGGTAATGGGCGTGCCGTCCCCGGCCAGGGTGGTAAATTCCGCCGTGCGGAAGTGGTGGAAGACGGCGATGACTTCAGGGGGCACTGGCTGCATCAATAGACCCTAACAATCGAGTTGCGGCAAGCATCAACCGTCGCGCACCCTCATCATAGCCCAACTTGCCCCGCTCGGCGGATGGCGGCTCCCAATTCCGCTCGCGCCGGTTACAATACCCCCATGGTAACTTTTCCTCGCGCCCTTCCGCGTTTGGCGTTGGTCGTCAGCTTAAGCCTGGTATTATCCGCCGGGGGCCCGGCGCTCAGCGGGCAGGCGGCGGACGGCCCGGCGCCCGCCGCGCCGACCTTCACCGTCAACAGCCTGGCCGATATCGCCGCCTCCGGCAGCCTGACCAACGGGGTGTGCGAGACCGCCAACGGCAGCGGCGTGTGCACGCTGCGGGCGGCGGTGATGAAGGCCAGCCACTTCCCTGGCGGCGGCGTGACCATCGTTATCCCTGCCAACACGCTGCCGTATCAGATCACCATCCCGCAGAACATCTCGGTCTATGGCGAGGCCGACGGCGACTTCAATTTGAACGCCAACATGACCATCATCGGCGGCGGCGCGGCCGGCACCATCCTGCAGGGCAACCGCCTCGACCGGCTCTTCAACATCACCAGCACTGCCAGCGTGGCCATCAGCGGGCTGACGCTGCGCAACGGCTATGATGACCTCAACGCGTTAGGCGGCGGAGCCATTCGCAACCTGGGGCATCTGACTCTTAGCAATAGCGTTCTGGTCAGCAACACCGCACAGTCGCAGGGCGGCTCGGTCTATAACACGGGCGTGATGTCCATCGCGCACACCCTGATCGATGCCAGCACGGCGCTGGGCAGCGGCGGCGGCATTCGCAACGCCGGCACGCTGACGCTCGACACCAGCCTGGTGACACACAACTCGGCCAGCGGCGGCTCCGGCGGCGGGATCCGCAACACCGGCGGCCTGACGGTCACCCGCTCTACCCTGGCCTATAACCAGGCGCTTGATTTTCAAGGCGGCGGCATCGACAACGCCGGCACGCTGGTGGTGTTCAACAGCACCCTCAGCAACAACCTGACCAGCACCAGCGGCGGCGGCCTGTATAACAGCGGGACGGCCAGCGTGGTCTTCAGCACCGTCGCCGGCAATCTGGCCGACGCCTATTCGCCCGACAACGCCAACACCGGCGGCGGCATTTACAGCACCAACTTTCACGCCGTCAACCTGCGCGCCTCACTGTTGGCCTGGAACTATCGCGGCGCCACACCCAACGACTGCGCCGGGGATGTCATTAACTCGGGCGATAACAACTATGTGCAGACCCTGACCGATTGCCCGATCGTCGGGGCGACGGGCGGCAACCACTCCGGCGGCGATCCGGGCCTGGAGGCGCTGCAAGACAATGGTGGTCCGCTCACCGGCGCCGGCCAGGCGCCGCTCACGCGCCTGCTGCGCGCCGGCAGCCCGGCACTGCACGCCGTTCCGTCCGGCCAGTGTTTCGACCTGGTGGGCGCGCCGCTGACGATTGACCAGCGCGGCGCGGCGCGGCCGGCCGGCGGCGCCTGCGACATCGGCGCGGTTGAAGGCAGCCTCAGCAGCGGCCTGCTGCTGACCAACCTGGTGCGCAACGGCGACGCGGAAATGTCGGCCGGCTCGGTGAAGAAGATCCCGGCGGGGCTGCCGTATTGGATCGCCTCGACCGATACCGGCGCCCTGCCGACGGCGAACACCTACTATGGCTACTGGCCCAGCTCCCTGGGTTACCTGACGCCGACTACGCCTGGCCCCATCGACCGCGGCTTCAGCTATTTCGCCGGCGGCCTGGACACCAACCTGGGCCTGCTGACGGAGACGGTGGACGTTTCCAGCCTGGCCGGCGCCATCGATGCCGGCAACCTGAATTATGACTTTTCGGGCTATTTTGGCGGCTCGGGCAGTGTGGATGACCGCGCTTCTGCCTATGTGCAATTCATCGATGCGCTGGAGAGCAGCATCTTTTCGCCGGTGATCGGCAACGTCGGCGCCGCCGACCGTGGTAACCAAACCGGTCTGCTGTTTGGTTTGGATCATGGGACTGTCCCAGCCGGCACGCGCCGCATCGAAATCGACCTGTATTTCGCGCGCAGCACCGGCGGCGACAACACCGCCTTCGCCGATAACCTGGTGCTGCGGCTGAGCTATCCCAATAACTTGTTTTTGCCGCTGGTCAGGCGCTGATGTCCTGATGGTATCTTTCCCGAAATTGAATGCGGGGCGTGGGGGGGGT
>JAYTFQ010000489.1:0-6230 GCA_043734225.1 Anaerolineales bacterium
CAGATGGCGCGCGAGGTGGGCAAGCCCGTCCGCGACTACCAGAAGTTCGTCGTGGACCCGGCCCTGGTGAAGGAAATCGGCGCCAAGGCGCACGACCGCATGGCCGCCGCCGTGGCCAACGCCAACAAAGCCGAGCGCAACACCGCCATGGATGCGTTGAATAAAGAGATCCTGGCCGGTTATGAAGGCTCGACCACGGCCACCCCGGCCGACATCAAGTCCATCCTGCACGACATCGAAAAGGACGTCGTGCGCAGCCGCATTCTCAAGGATGGCGTGCGGCCGGACGGCCGCGGCCTGAAGGAAATCCGGCCGCTGTCGGCCGAGGTGGGCGTCGCCCCGCGCGCGCACGGCTCCGGCCTATTCACCCGCGGCGAAACCCAGATTCTGAGCCTGGTGACCCTGGGCACCCCGCGTGACGCCCAGGAGCTGGACACGCTCTCGCCCGAAGACAAGAAGCGCTATATGCACCACTACAACTTCCCGCCCTTCTCCACCGGCGAGACGCGCCCCATGCGCGGCTCGTCCCGGCGTGAGATCGGCCATGGCGCCCTGGCCGAGCGCGCGCTGGTGCCGGTGCTGCCTTCCAAGGATGACTTTGCCTACACCCTGCGCGTGGTCTCGGAGGCGCTGTCGTCCAACGGCTCCACTTCCATGGGCTCGGTGTGCGGTTCCACCCTGGCGCTGATGGATGCTGGCGTGCCGATCAAGGCGCCGGTGGGCGGCATTTCCATTGGCCTGATCCAGGATGGGGATAAGTATGCCCTCCTGACCGACATCCAGGGTTTGGAAGATCACCAGGGCGATATGGACTTCAAGGTGGCCGGCACCGCGGTGGGCATCACCGCGCTGCAATTGGACATCAAGACCAAGGGCCTGACGGCTGAGATCCTTTCCAAAGCCATGGACCAGGCCCGCGAGGCCCGCGGCCAAATCCTGGACCTGATTGCCAGCGTGCTGCCCGCGCCGCGCGCCGACCTGTCGGCGTACGCGCCGCGGCTGACCGTGATCAAGATCGACCCAGGGAAAATCGGCGCCATCATCGGCCCCGGCGGCAAGACCATCCGCAAGATCCAGGAAGACACCGGCGTGCGGATCGACATCGAGGACGACGGCACGGTGATGATCGCCGCCACCGAGGGCCCGGCCGCGCAGCGCGCGCGCGAGATGATCGAAGGCCTGACCGAGACCGCCCGCGTCGGCCAGATCTACACCGGCAAGGTGGTGCGCGTGGCCGACTTTGGCGCCTTTGTGGAAATCCTGCCCGGCACCGACGGCATGGTCCACATTTCGCAGTTGGCCTCCGAGCGGGTGGAAAAGGTTGAAGATGTGGCCCGCCTGGGCGACGAGTTGACCGTGATGGTGACGGCCATCGACGACAGCGGCAAGATCCGCCTGAGCCGGCAAGCGGTGCTGGAAGGCTGGACGCCCGAAGAAGCCCTGGATCACGACCGCAAGCCCAGCGGCGGCGGCGGGCGCCCCAGTGGGGGCGGCGACCGCGGCCGGGGTGGCGATCGCGGCGGCCGGGGTGGCGGCGACCGAGGTGGGCGGCGGTGATGGCGGTCGGCGCCTAGCGCTCTATTCCCCTGCACCCCGGCGCCCCGTCCCCCTGGCGCTAAAGCAACATCGGGACAACGTTTGTGCTCGAGGACCGGCCTACAGGCCGGTCCTTTTCATTTCATTGTTTTCATGTAACAGCTCAGCCGACCAGCGTTCTTCGACGAAAAATAAACAAGAAAACGGGTCGGGCACGCGGGTCGATTTCATCGACCCGCGTGCCCGACCCGTTTTCTTGGAGACTATCTTTGATACCCGCTGCCGGGCTGAGCAGTTGCGTTTTCATTTTCATTGTTCCGCTGCGCCCAATTTCGCGTACAATCACAGGTGATGACTGACCCGCGCCCGCACCGGATGCCCGCCGCGGCTACTGAGCCGCTTGACGCCCTGGAAGCGCCGGCCTCGCCGCGCTGGGGGCCGTTCACCAAGTTCCTGGTCGCCCTGATCCTGGTGGTGGTGGCCGGCGCGGTGCTGGTGCGCTTCCAGCGCATGATCGCGCCGCTGGTGCTGGCCGTCATGCTCACCTACCTGCTGCGGCCGGTGGTGGCGGCGCTGGTGGCGCGCACACGGCTGTCGTGGCACGTGGCCGTTGCCGTCCTGTATCTGACGCTCATCGTGCTGCTGGCCGGCCTGCTCACGGCCGCCGGCATCGCCATTGTCCAGCAGACGCAAGGCCTGCTGGGCCTGGTCACCCAAATCGCCTCGTCCGACCTGCCCAACCAGCTGCAGCACCTGCTCAGCGCGCCCTTCAACTTCGGCCCGTTCGTGTTCGACCTGTCGCGGCCGTTTAGCATCGGCCCGTTCCGGTTCGACGTCAGCAACGTCAACTGGCAGCCGCTGCTGGCCCAGATTTTGGCCGGGGTGCAGCCGGCCCTCAGCCAGACCGGCACGGTCATCAGCGACCTGGCCGGCCGCACCGCTGAGAGCCTGGGCTGGATGCTGTTCATCCTGATCATCTCGTTTTATCTGCTGTTCGACTCGCACCGGCTGTCGGGCTCGTTCAGCTCGATCGTGCCGCCGCATTACGCTTATGACGCCCGCCGGCTGCTGGGCGCGCTGCTGCCCATCTGGAACGCCTTCCTGCGCGGGCAAATTACGCTGGCCATCATCATGGGCTCGCTCATCGGCATCACCATGACCATCCTGGGCGTGCGCTATGGCGTGGTGCTGGGGCTGCTGGGCGGCATCCTGCAGTTCATCCCCATCGTCGGCCCGCTGATCTATGGCTCCACGGCGGTGGGCATCGTGCTCTTCCAGCCGGGGGCCTGGTTTGGCCTCAGCCCGGTGACCCACGCGCTGATCGTGCTGGGCGACATCATTGTGATGCAAGAAATCTCGGACAATATCCTGGTGCCGCGCATCCTGGGCAGCAGCCTGCATTTGCACCCGGTGGCCATCCTGGTGTTCGCCCTGATCGCCGCCAACCTGGCCGGGCTGGTGGGCCTGCTGCTCTCCGCGCCCACCCTGGCCACCCTGCGCCTGTTTGGGCATTATATCTACTGCAAGCTGTTCGACCTCGATCCCTGGCCCGACCCGCCGCCCATCTCGCGGCCTTCGGCCGAGCAGGCCTGGGCGCGCTGGGCGCGGCTGCGCCTGACCAACTGGCGCGGCAGGCGCGTGCGGGCTGAAGAGAGACAAATTCTGACGAAAGACGAATAAGGAAAAAATGCCCACCCAACCCGATATCCCCACTAACATCCTGGCCGAGACGCAGAATTACATTGTGTGGACGGCGGACGAGCCCGACGGCGAGACCACCTGGAACTTGGAGCTGGGCAACGTCACGCTGCACTTCTTCAAGGAGGAGTGGGACGAGTTTTTGAAATTGATGAAGCCGTTCACAGGCAAAAACAGCTAGCGGCGCGGACGGCGGGCGCTCAGCATGTTCGCCAGGCATCTGCCGCCCAGCGCCGGGCTGCCGCGTGTGCTGGTGCTGGCCCCGGCGGCGGCGGCCGAGCTGGTCGGGCTGATCCAGATGGTGCTGGCGGCGCCCGGCGCGGACGATTGGCCCGCTGGCCCGTTTGACGCCATCGCCGGCCCGGCCGCGCCCGAGCAGTTGCTGGCGCTGGGCCAACGCCTGCGCCCCGGCGGCCGGTTGATCCTTACCCACGCCGCCGCGCCCGAAGCGCTGCTGGAGGCCCTGGCCGCCGCTGGCCTGATCCACTGCCTGGTGGAGCCGCACGAGCGAGTGAGTCTCTACCGCGGCGAGCGCCCCCCCGCCGGCACCCCTCTCGAGCGCCATCAAGCGCTGGCCCAGGCCGATCCGCAGCCCAGCATTCCCACTTCCCCACTACCAACACTTGCCCCCGAGGCCGCCGCGGGGGTTACCAATTACCAGGATCTTCCCACCCCCTTCATCTTCCTCCTCATCCAGCGCACGCCCAACAAACCGGCATGGAAGCTGGCCCCTGGCGAGCCGGTGATCTGGCGCGCCGCTACCTTGATCCCAACGGCCGGCGCGCCGCCGGTGCTGCTGGGGTTCAGCTCATTGGTGAAGGCAGTGGCCTATATGCAGGGCGCGGTGATGGCGCGGCGGCTGGCGGGGGTGAACAAGGTCGGCAAGTTTCCGGCGGAGGCCATGCAGGCCTGGCCGCTGCCCCTGGCGCTGAATGCCGACTTTGCGGCCGTGAGCGTGCTGGAGGCCGGGCCGCCGTTCGAGGTGGATCCGCGGACGGCCATCACCGGCGACGAGTAGTGAAAAATCGAAGGCGCGGGTCGTCGATTTCATCGACGACCCGCGCATTCGATTTTTCAAAATAGTTATTGGACGGAGGCGGCCATCCGCACCAGGTCATCGCGGGTGACGGCCTCGGCATCGGCTGAGAGGCGGTCGCTCACCCCGTCGCGCGTCCAGTCCAACATCAGCCGGTCGGCGGCAAACCCGGACTGGCGCCACAGGCTGCCCAGTTGGCTGCCGATCTGCACCGGCTGGCGGTCGGTGCCCGCGCCGCTCAGCCCCAGGCCCTGCGGGTCCTGGGAAATGATCAACTCAATGCTAGCGCCGGCAGCGTTTTGCCAGTTCAGGCTGACGCTGGCGAACCCATCCGAGGCCGGCGGGGCGATGACTTCCACCTGCGGCTGAAACTGAAACCCAGGCGGCGCCCAGGCCGGCACGCCATACACAAACGGCGCGGCCGATTGGGCCTCAGCCGGGCTCATCAGCTTAGGCCCGGCTGGCGCCACGTCGGGCGCGGCCAGACGGCTGCTCTGGCTGAGCGCGGAATAGACATCGTCGCTATTGGCATTGCCCGTCCCCGAAGACGACAGCACACGCTCTGCGGGCGGCGCGGCCGGCGCCGCTGGCGTGGCTGCGCCACCGCAGGCGGCCACGGCCACTGCCAACACTGCCCCCATCAAAGTCACCCATCCCAACCCCATCCGTTGTCGCAGCATTCACCGCCTCCACCATTATTATCCGACTGGCGCCAATTATAATGGCTGAGCATGGATCTTTCGACCTTCGCTGAACTGCTTTCCCCGGCCGGCCAGGCGGCGCTGGCTGCCGCCGGCGCGCTGCCGACCGGCGACGAGCACTTCCTGGCCAACCTGGCCCGGCTGCAAAAGCAGCACCCGGCCGCGCTGGCCAAGGCGGCGCTTGAGACCGCCACACTGCGCGCCAAAGCCCAGGGCAAGTTCAGCCGCGCCCAGGCCATGTACTTCACCCGTGAGGGGTTGGAACAGGCCTCGGGCGAGGCCATTGCCGGCTATCGCGCCCGGCGGTTTGCCGGGGCCGGCTCGGCGCTGGACCTGGGCTGCGGGCTAGGCGCGGACAGCCTGGCGCTGGCCGAGCACTGCCGGGTGACCGGCTTCGACCTGGACCCGCTGCGGCTGGCCATGGCGGCCGAGAATGTGGCCGCCTATGGCCGGGCGGCGCGGGCCAGTTTTGTCATCGGCGATCTGACCCAGGTGGAACTGCCGCCGGCGGGCGCGTTTTTCTTCGACCCGGCCCGGCGCGAGAACGGGCGGCGCAAGTTCTCCGTGCGCCAGTATCTGCCGGCGCTCGACACGGCGCGCGCCTGGCTGCCGCGCCTCCCGGCCGGCGGCGCCAAGATTTCGCCCGGCGTGGACCTGGCCGAGCTGACCGGCTATGACGCCGAGATCGAGTTCATCTCCGAGCGCGGCGAGTTGAAGGAATGCGCGCTGTGGTTTGGGGCCTTCAAGACCGCCGCGCGCCGCGCCACGCTTCTAGGCAGCGGCGCGTCCGCGGAAGCGCTGGCCATCCACACCCTGCTGGCCGACCCGGCGGCCGAGACCACTGCCCCGCCCGGCCCGCCCCTGGCCTATCTGTATGAGCCGGACCCGGCCGTGCTGCGCGCCGGGCTGGTGACCACGCTGGCGGCGCAACTGGGCGCCCGCCAGCTCGACGCCGATATCGCCTACCTGACCGCCCCCGAACTGCGCGCCACCCCATTTGCGCGGGCCTACGCCATCGAAGCGGCGCTGCCCTTCCAGCTTAAGCGCCTGCGCGAAGCCCTGCGCGAGCGCCGTGTGGGCCTGCTGACCGTGAAAAAGCGCGGCTCGCCGCTGGAGCCGGAAGCGCTCATCAAGCAATTGCGCCTGAGCGGGCCAGAAGAACGGATTGTGTTCCTGACACACGTGCTGGGGGAGGCGTGGGCACTGATCGGGACAAGAGCGTAGCGTGTTGAAGTAATCCCGAAAAACGGGATGTGTGG
>JAYTFQ010000490.1:0-3639 GCA_043734225.1 Anaerolineales bacterium
GCCTCTAAATCTTCAATCATTCGGGCCTCTTGCGCGCATAGCGCGCCACCGATGCTTGGATCAGTCGATGGTGCTTCAAAGACCTTCCCGCCTCGCAACGGTTCGCAGCGCATTCACTGTAGGGCGGGTGGCCGTCGTCCTATCAACATAGATCAAGCCATCGTATTTCTTGGCGACGCTCCATTTGTTGTCGTAGCCGGATTCGTCATAAACCCAGCCAATATTGTGAACGGTCTGTGGCGCTTGCAGCCACCGCTCAACCGCTGGCTGGCTCGCAGGAGCGCTCAGGCTCAATATCAAAACACCCATACCGGTGCGAGACAAATACCAGGGCAGCGAGCCGCTGGGCGGCGCGGGCAGTGTAATTTCTTTGAGATCGCCCAAGTGCTTGTCGGGCAAGACAGTTCGCGATTGAAATGAGCCCTCGCCAAATTCGAAGCCGAAGACGAAGTAGCCGCGCCCATACTTTTCGCGCAGGGTATGACCCAGATTGGGCTCGCCTTCCCACAGGCCCCCGACGCTGACGTGAACGTTGTGCTGCCAGATGATGAATTTGTCTTCCGGCCCGGCTTGCTCAACTAAATCAATCAAGTTGCAGGCCATGTGCACTGAGCGGACATTCATATCGGCTTTGGGCAGCAAATCAGCCGCGTTCACCGTGAGCCATTGCTTCATAACCAGGGTGTATTTCAGTGCTCGCGCCAGCTCGGCTCCCGAAGCCTGGCTGTCTGGTCGTGCCTTGGTTTCCATCAGATAGTCGATCAGGTCTTGCAGCTGGGGCAGCGCCTGCACCATTGTTTGTTTCGTTTCGTCGTCGACCCGGCGCGGCCACTTCGCCTCGGCCTCCGCCAAAAGTTCGAACAGCGTTTCGGTGGCCTGGAGCCTGTCCGGGTCTGTCTGGCGCAGATAGGCCAGGACGGCCTGGCGGCCTATTTCGTTCCCCCATAGGTCTACCCCACAGAACTTCACTTTTCTCTTATCTGGTACTGACTGGTTGTAATCGCGCATCCAGTCCATCATGTCCGCTATCTCGTCTGTGTCCCACACCACATAGCCCTGATTGGTCAGGACAGTGGCCCGCTCGCCTTTACCATACAGGACGTAGTCATTGATCGCTTGGAAGCCTGCAAAACTGCCTTCAATGGCGAGAGTCGTAAAACCCATTTGGACGACCAGAAATTCCACCAGCCGATGTTTAAGCTGGCAAAACTCTCGCGTGCCATGCGTGTTCTCCCCCAGGCCAATCACCTTGATATCGCGCAATAGCGTCTTCAAGGGCTCCAAATCAGAGAAACCGCTTCCGGCCTCGAGGTGCTGCACCGCAATACAGCTTTGTTTGAGCCAGTCGACTATCAACTCTGCCTTATCTTGCATTACTTCTGGTCCAAAGGACTCTGTGTCCATGAAATACCTCGGTCTCATCACTCTAGTGAATGACTGGGTGGTCGCCGCCCAGAACGAAGCCCTTGGGCATGCATTGGTCTCGGCTCAGGCGAGCGGGTCTCCAGGTCACCGCTCACCGACTGTAAAGCAAGTTCGACCAGGCTGATCAATGCCCGGCGGCCGTGTATCCCTTGCAGATGCGCGCCACCACCTTGCCGAAACTGCGGCCTGTATCACTGCCTGCCCAACCGATGAACGCGTTGTACGCGGCCGCTTCCGCGGGAAAATTCTGTCTGGCCCATTCCAGGCGCGCGGCGTCGTAGGCGGCGAAGGCGCTCTCGTCGGTTGAGTCCCAGCGGCCATAAACGGATGCGAGCTTGCCGTCCTGGAAGGCGAATTGGACCCGCAGGTGATAGGCGTCAATGGCGGGTGGTTGACAGTCGTCTTTGATCACCACCGCGCAGGTGGCCGTATTATTCTTCAGCGCGCAGTCGCTGGCCGTCAGTTGAGTATCGAGCGCGAACCCAAATTCCAGGATGTCGCGCCCGGCATTCGGCGTGCCGACTGTGACCCAGGTGGCATCTCCCCCAAACAATCCGTATCCCAGCGTCCAATTCGGATCTGCGACCAAAAGCGCCATGAGACCGTCCAGGTCTCCCTTGTTGTAGGCATTTTGGATGGTCGTGATCAGGACGAGCGGATCGGGCGTCGTGGCCAGTGTGGGCGGCGCGGGGCTTGGCGCGGTGGTTGGCACCACGCTGGGCGCTAAGGTCGGCGCTGCGGTTGGTGGCGGCGCCAATTGCGTCTGGGCCGGCTGACAAGCGCTCACACACAATAGTAAGACCGTGAACAGGGTGGCAATTCGGATACGTTGCATCAACCAGGTCCTCTCATTGACCATCGGCCCATCGAACCTGTTGACTGCCTCAGCTCGCCGTCCAGCTAAAGGGCGCGTAGTGCCCATTGTTCTTGCCCGTGACGCTGTCCCAAACAAGCCCGAAGGCGTGTAAGTGGGTGTGCTCCGCCCGGGCGAGTGCCAGCCGCGTGTTCACACCATGCCCGTCTTTGTCATCAGTACTCGGGCCTCGTCGGCGCAATCCAACCAGTAATGCAGCAGCGGCAGCCAGTGAAGATAGAGTTCTTCCTCGGCGATGCCCATGTACTGCAAAAGAGCCGGACGCATTTCAGGGGAACAAGCCCAAGTCATCATGCCTGGCATAACTGCGCCACGGTAGATGGCCAGGAAGGTGACAAGGGCAAGGCGTACCGCACTCACGTTTCCAGCCCAGCCTGCCTCGCGCAAACCTTGGACATAACTGCTAAAGGCCGCCTGATGGAGAGCAGCCACTTCGGAAGACGGCCACTCGGCCAGGGTGGCACTGCCGCCCACGAGCGCATTTAATTCAATGCCCACTGCGCCCACGCTGCACAAGGCCCAGTCAATCGCGACTACCTCGGCCTCCCCGCTCCCGCCGTGCTGGATGAAGACATTCCGCCGGTGGCAATCAAAATGGGTCAGGCATTGCGGCAGGCCTTCCAAGACGCCATAAAACAGCTCGCGGTCCGCCCATAATCGCGCAAAGCGCTGGCGGGTGTCTTCAGAAATGTGCTTTAGATGCCAGGGCGACTGCCAAGCGGCTTCGGGATTGACCGCATCTTCCCGGCCGCGATGGGGCTGCTTGTTCAGCCAGGGCTCCGCTGGGAGCGGCAGCCCCGCACAGGCGCCGTTCCAGCGTCCCAGTTGACGGGCAGCGAAGACGTAATCGTCCAGCGTCCAGGCGCCCGGTCGTCCGTCTCGGACGTGCTCCGTCCAAAGCCAAAAGCTATCTGGGTGCTCGTCGGTTCGATAGAAGTGCGGCGCTCGCACTGGCCCGGGCAGACGCTCAAGCAAGCCTGACTGCGCCAGAAGCAACTCGCGTTTCCAGTAGCCCAAAGAATCGGGCGCTGATTCCTGCTTGGGCCGCTCGATGATCTTCAACACCACGGACCACGGCCGCGTGGCGTCGCCCACACGCCCGCTGCCGCTGAAAAGCCACAAGCCATCCGGGTTGTTAGCGCCTTTGTCGCTCAGGCGACGGACCGACCAGTCCGCAATTTCAAGAATTGCGCTGCGCTGATCCTGGCGTACGACATCGGTTAAGACGGCTGGATCGACCACCTGAAGCCGGGCCTCTAAATCTTCAATCATTCGGGCCTCTTGCGCGCATAGCGCGCCACCGATGCTTGGATCAGTCGATGGTGCTTCAAAGACCTTCC
>JAYTFQ010000491.1:0-2526 GCA_043734225.1 Anaerolineales bacterium
GCCTTGGTAGCCCGCTCGGCCAACTTGGCTTGTTTCTGGACCTCGATAAATACGGTTTTGGCCTTGTTGTTGGCTGTGCCCATCAGTTTCAGGTCCAACAGCCGCTTGGCCAGCATTTGCTGCTGAGCTGACAGCGCGATGACTTTGCTTTTGGCCAGTTCCTCCTCCAGCAGGTCGGTGTACAGCCTGTCGTACCAATCCGGCGCATAGCTGTCGATGTGATCCGCGATGAAGGCGTAATCGGGATCACCGCCGCGGGCATAGTCTTCCACCTGACCCTGCAGCGCCGTCATCTGTTGCACCGATTGATTGATGCGCAGCATTTTGCTGGAGAATTTCCCGGTCCGTGTAGTGACCTCGGCCGTCAGCGCCGCGCGCAGCGCGGCCATGCGGCTCCTGATGGTGACGTAATCGTGGGTCTCCAGTTGCCGAGCGCGGGCCGCTTCCTTCTTGGCGGCCTGGCGCTGGCGATTCAGTTCTTTGACCATGACCACCACTTCGTGATCGGTCATGAAGTCCGGCAGCTTGGTGCCTTGCGCGCCGCCGTCGCGCAGCTCGTGGATGCGCAGCCCTAGCGCCTTGAATCCTTCGCCCAGCAACTCACGGTGCTGCCCGAGATTGTGTTCCAGATTTTCGCCCTCGTCGGCGATCTCGGATACAACGATTTTTAGCGCGGCAAACTCACGTCTCAATTCAGCCAGGGTCTGAGCCATCGCGATCTCTCCTTATTCGATATGGGGTGGCGCATTTGATTGACGACAATCTTAGTTCAATTTGCACCGCCCGCAAGGCGCGGTCAGGGGTAGAATTACCCGTGGTATTGCTCTACCCGAATCGAGTCTGACGTAGATGAAACGCGATAGTCTGAATTTCGCTCGTGGCGTCGTGGCCTTTGCAGCGGTGGTGCTGGTCATTCTATTCGCCGGCACCTGGCTGGACCTGGCTGCCTATGGCTACCCGCCGGCCCACCTGGCCGTCCTGGGCTACACCGACGCCCGCTTTTTGGCCGACCTCACCAACCGCGGCCTGAACCAGTTGGTGGCGCTGTCGTTCACCGTGGTGGCCATCGCCGTGCCGCTCACCGCCAACCTGTACTCGCTGAAGTTTCTGGATTTCTTCATCCGCGATCGCATCAATGCCGCCGTGCTCAGCCTGGTGGTGCTGGCCGACCTGGTGAGCTTTTGGACGGTTTATGCGCTCAAGCAGGACTTCATCCCCTTCACGCTGCTGTATGTCAGCCTGGGGCTGCTGTTCTTGAGCCTGTGTCTTCTGTTTCCCTATCTGCTGTACGTCTTCCGCTTCCTGCACCCCAACACGCTGCTCAGCCGGCTGGAGGACGAAATTTGCCAGGGGATTCGCGCGGCGGCCCGCCCAGGCGCCGGGCTGCGGAAGGCACGCCTGAATGCCAACCGCCGGGTCGTGGCGACCGGCATCGAGCATATTGCCAACATCGCCGTGCGCTCCATCGAGCGCACCGACCGCGCTACGGCCATTGCCAGCGTGCTCTCCCTGGAACGCGTGGCGCGTGCCTACTGGCAGGAGAAGGGACACCTGCCCTTAATCTGGTTTCACGCCGACCCGGGTGTCTTTGAGGGATTTTCCTCACCTGCCGTGGCTGACATGTCGGCCAAGCACACCTGGGTGGAGATGCTGCTTTTCTGGCAGTTGCGCGGCATCCTCAGCGCCGCGGTGCCGCGCACCCACGACGTGGCGGATACGGCCGCGCGTGCGCTGCGCCACCTGGGCATGTCGGCCCCCGCCCGCGCCGACCCGGCCGTGCGCGAGTTGGTCATCGATTATTTCAACACCTTCATCCGGCTGGCGCTCAGCCGTCACGATGGGCACACCGCTTTCACGTTGTTCGATCACTATCGCCTGTACGCCGAATCGCTGAATGCCAGCGACCCCGGACTGGTGCTCCAGATCGCCTATTATTTCGAATACTACAGCCAGGTGGCCTTCGATAGCGGTCTGCCGTTTTTGGTCAAGGCCGCCGCCCATGATTTGGGGAGCCTGGTGCAGTCTGCCTATGAGACCCAGGCCCCCAACCGGCAGAAACTTTTTGAGCGCTTTATGCATTTCGACTCGTACTCTGGTTCACGGCCGTTGCTGGGAGTCAAGAAGGCGCAAGCCATCCTGGCCAGCTATTTTCTGGGCGCCGGCCAGTTAGAGCCGGTAGAGATCATCCGCCGTGGTCTGGCCGGGCTCGATCCGGCGCTGTTGGCCGAAATGAAGGACGACCTGCTGCACATCCAGCGCCTGGCCTATTGGGAAATCAACGAGCGCCAGGCGCACATTGACTATGTGCCCGACGCCCAACGCGAGCGGCTGCGGGAGTTCCTGGACAGCCTGCTGGCGTCCTCGGTTAGCCCACCGTTAGGGAACGGATAGCCCAGCCGGCCGTCGCCAGCCTTTCAGCCGGCCAACCAGAGGCCGGCGCTTCCGGCGCGACGTGTCACTGCTCACGCGCTTAGAGAGTGTCTTCAAAGAGGCGGGTTGACTGAATAAAATCGGCCGAGTAGGCTC
>JAYTFQ010000492.1:0-2211 GCA_043734225.1 Anaerolineales bacterium
TTATCGCGTCCCAACATCGAATTCGCGGGCCTTTTGTCATTTGGGCGCAAAAAATCTGCGGGAAATTGAATAAATTCACAAACTCTCAGGGTGACAGTAGGTAAACCTGGAAATCAATGTCTCGCTGCCGACGCCGAAGGCGTGGCGAGAGACGCCAGGCTCTAAAAAGGAGATCCCATGTTTGGCAATAAGAACAAAGCGCCTAAGATGCCGTGGTCGGTGCAGTTGCTGACGACCGAGTTTTTGGTGGACGGGCACACGGACGGCGATGACCCCACCGGGCCGTGGTTTTTGCATGTGCAGGCCCGCGAGCTGGCCATGGCCACGCTGACGCTGACCGGCGCCAGCTTTCAGCCGACCGCCGCCCAGAACATCGCCCCGACGCAGGCCGCCAAATGGGTGCTGCCCTCCACGGCGCAGTTCGTGGCCACCATCCCGCGCGACGAGGCCAGCCTGGCCTATTGCGCCAGCCGCAACGGCAACTCCAAGCACCCCTTCCCGGCCGTGGTCTTCAGCGCGTCATATGCGCTGACCGGCACCATCATGTGCCCGAGCAACGACCTGGACATCCTGTCGGGCTATGGAACCTTTGCCATGCAGAACGTTACTATCGACTGCCTGGCGCCGGGCGCGCGGCTGAAGGGGCTGACCGCGCCGTATGTGGTGCTGATGACGCTGCTGGTGCATGGCATTGTGCTTAACGCCTGATCCGCGCGATCGGCTCTGGCGCGCCGGCGACGATCAATGAAAAGTCTGAGAGAAAATCACGCTGCGCCAGGCCGTCGATGAAATCGACGGCCTGACCCAACGTGATTTTCTCCATGCTTTCCAGTTTGCTAAGAGAAAGAGACACCCAAAATGTTTCAAAAGAAACCAAGCGCGCCCAAGGCGCCGTGGACGGTGCGCGTGCTGACGGCCGATTTCCTGGTGGATGGCTTCGCCGACACTGAGGCCCATCCGGAGAGCTGGGCGTTCTTCACCACCGCTGTCGGCAGCACGCCCACTGGCCTGCTGTGGCTGGAGGGGCCGAAGTTCACGCCGGTGATCGCCGGCGTCGCGGCGCCGCCAGCGGTGAGGCAGTGGGTGCTGCCCTTCACGGGCGATTTCACGGCGCTGATGCCGTTCGATGATGCCTGCCTGGCGGCGGTGCGCAAGAACATCGCCAGCTTGAAAGAGCCGCACGCGGCGCTGGTGCACGCCGGCCCCTTCGCCCTGCGCGGCCAACTGCTGAGCGAGTATGGGGCGGTTTCTTATTTGAGCACTATGTCCGGCCATTTGAGCCTGGCCATGCAGGATGTGGAAATTGAGTATCTCCGGCCCAATCCCGGCTTCAGCGGGCTGAAGGCGCCGCTGGTGCTGCTGCACACGCGCGCGCTGCAGGGCATTGGGCTGCTGGGCTAGGGGAGTTCAACGGAACGCCCGCGCCGCGGTTGCGGGTAAGTTGCCCGCCGGCTATAAGTCACCCCGCCGCGCGGCGTATAATGGCGGCCATGACTGCACCCATCCGCCCCTCAATCACCCGGCGTTGCCCGGCTGGCTTGCGATGACCAACGAATACGCGACCGCGGCGCACGCGCTGGCCTACCTGGCTGGCGCCGACAAGATCCCGCACCGCACCGAGGGCGAGGCCGTGCTGCTGGAGCTGCTGCCGCCCGGCAGACTGTCGCCGCCCCAGCGCGTGCTGGACCTGGGCACTGGCGACGGGCGGCTGCTGGCGCTGGCGCGGCTGGCGCGGCCCGAGGCGCAGGGCGTGGCGCTCGATTTCTCACCCACCATGCTGGCCGCCGCCCGGCAGCGCTTCACCGCCGACTCGGCCGTGACCGTGGTGGAACACAACCTGGAGCAACCGCTGCTGGCCCTGGGCGTGTTCGACGCGGTCGTGTCGAGCGTGGCCATCCACCACCTGCACCCCGCGCGCCAGCGCGCCTTGTATGGCGAAATTTTCGCCTGCCTGACGCCGGGCGGCCTGTTCGCCAACCTGGAGCACGTCAGCTCGCCCACCCCCGCGCTGCACGCCGCTTTCTATGAAGCGCTGGGCAGCAGCCTGGCGGGCGAAGACCCCTCTAACCAGTGCGTGCCCCTGGGCGCCCATCTCGATTGGCTGGCATCGGCCGGCTTTGTGGATGTGGATTGCTTTTGGAAATGGCGCGAGCTGGCGCTGGTGGCGGGGAAGAAAAGTGCGTGAGTAAGTGGGTATGGGAGTGTGGGGGG
>JAYTFQ010000493.1:0-8172 GCA_043734225.1 Anaerolineales bacterium
CTCGCCGCCGCGTCCCATTGTTGGACTCTATTCAATTGTTTAGGCGGCCTGGAGTGTGCTATCGCCCCAGCCCATGGCCTGGCCGTTCTCGGCCAAGAGCACCGGGCGCGTGTGCTGGGTGATGGTGTCGCCATCGACCACGACGCGCTTGACGTCCGAGCGCGAGGGCACCTCGTACATGGCTTCCAGCAGCGTGTTCTCCAGGATGGCGCGCAGGCCGCGGGCGCCGGTGCCCTGGTCCAGCGCCCGGTCGACGGTGCGTTGCAGGGCTTCCTCGGTAAAGATGAGCTCGACGCTGTCCATGGCGAACAGCCGCTGATATTGCTTGAGCAAGGCGTTGCGCGGCTGGGTGAGCACCGCCATCAGCCCGGCCTGGTCCAGCGGCTCCAGCGCCACCACCACCGGCAGCCGGCCAACGAACTCGGGGATCAGCCCAAAGTGGCGCAAGTCGTCGGGGGCGATTTGCAGCAGCGGGTCGGGCGGGGCGGGGCGCCGGGCGTGGCCGCCGCGGCCGGCGTGCTCTAGCCGGTGGGCGACAATGTCGCTCAGCCCGTCGAAGGTGCCGCCGCAAATGAACAGCACGTTGCGCGTGTCGAGCTGCAGATACTCCTGCTGCGGGTGCTTGCGGCCGCCCTGGGGCGGCACGTTCACCCGCGCGCCCTCGATGATCTTGAGCAGCGCCTGCTGCACACCCTCGCCCGAAACATCGCGGGTGAGCGAGGCATTGGCGCCGGTCTTGCGGGCGATCTTGTCGATCTCGTCGATGTAGACGATGCCGCGCTCAGCGCGCGCCAGGTCGTAATCGGCGGCCTGGATCAGCCGGGTGAGGATGGTCTCGACGTCCTCGCCCACGTAGCCGGCTTCGGTCAGGGCGGTGGCATCGGCGATGGTGAAGGGCACGTCCAGCACGCGGGCCAGGGTCTGCGCCAGCAGTGTTTTGCCCGAGCCGGTGGGGCCCACCAGCAGGATGTTGCTCTTGTCCAGGTCCGGGTCACCGGCGCGCGGCCGGTGGGCCAGGCGCTTATAGTGGTTGTAGACCGCCACCGACAGCACGCGCTTGGCCAACTCCTGACCGACCACGTATTCGTTCAGCCGGTTGTACAGCTCCTTGGGCGGCAGGCTCGGGCGCGCCCCGTGGGTGACCAGGTCGTCAAACAGCACGCCCTGGTCCTTGCCCTGGAGCATCTCGTAGCACAGGTCCACGCACTCGTCGCAAATGGAGATGCCGGGCGGACCGGCGATGAGCCGGGCCACATCGGCTTCCTTGCGCTTGCAGAACGAGCAGCGCTTGAGATCAGGTTGAGCTTTGCGAGGCATACCTTGACTTTCTACCAACGACAGCAGTGCCTGGCCGCGATGTCGCGGCCAGGCACTGATTGTCTCACAATTCGATTGGCCCAGCGCGAGCCAGGTTTGGGGCGGAGGGCGGACACACAGGTCCGCCCCAACGCGGTCCGCCCCGACGTACGCCCCAACAAGGCTAGGCGAACAGTTTCGCGCCGTTGCTGCTGCGGGCGGCTTCCTTCTCGGGGGTGACCATCACGCCGTCGATGACGCCCAGCTCCACCGCGCGTTCGGGGGTCATATAGAAGTCGCGGTCGGTGGACTGATTGATCTGCGCGTCGTCCATCTTGGTGTGCTTCTTGAGGATACGGTTGAGCAACTCGCGCATGCGCACGATTTCCTTCACCTGGATTTCCATATCCGACGCTTGGCCTTGGGCGCCGCCCAGCGGCTGGTGCAGGTGGATGGTGGCGTTTGGCAGTGCGTAGCGCATGCCGGGCGTGCCGGCGCACAGCAGGATGGTGCCAAAGCTGGCGGCCAGGCCCACCGCGACCGTCTGGATGGGCGCGCCGATGAAGTGCATGGTGTCGTAGATGGCCAGGCCGGCGTTGATGGAACCGCCCGGCGAGTTAATAAACATCTGGATCGGCTTGTGCGAGTCATCGTGATCAAGGAACAGGAGTTGGGCGACCATCAGGTTGGCCACCTGGTCGTTAATGGGGGTGCCCAAGAAGATGATGCGCTCCTTGAGCAGCAGTGAATAGAGGTCGTAGGCCCGCTCGCCGCGCCCGCTGGTTTCAATGACCATGGGGATCAAGGCTTGGGGATCAACAAGGCTCATGAGAAATCTCCCTTCGTGTCGAAAACGAAACTACCAATGACTG
This sequence comes from Anaerolineales bacterium, assembly GCA_043734225.1. Lineage (GTDB taxonomy): Bacteria > Chloroflexota > Anaerolineae > Anaerolineales > UBA6663 > JAYTFQ01. The sequence goes on from JAYTFQ010000493.1 coordinate 2,169, forward strand.
GTTGATGATGGGTCCGCCACGGGCGCCAGGTTCGGCGCGCCGCGGCGGGTTGTACTCGGTTGATATGGCCGGTCAGGCTTCCGGCGTCTCGGAACCCGCCACTTCAGCGGCCGCGTCGTTGGCGGTGGCCTCACTGGCTTCCGGGGTGGGCATGCCTTCGGAGGTGGCCGCGTCCTGCGCCTCCACCGTGCCGCTGCCCACTGCACCGGCCTCAATCGCCTCGTGCTCGCTGTGCCGGTGGGCTTCGATCTCGCCGCGGGTGATGCCGGCCAGCCGATCGACGCCCTTGTCGGTCAACAGGTCCAGCGCCAGCATCTCGCGCGACTCGTCAGTCGAGAGCAGCTTGCGCATCTCGCCGGCGCGGTCGCCCCAAGGCGTGCTCAGGTTAGAGATGCGCTCTTCCACTTCGCCGGGCGTCACGTCGATGTGCTCGTTCTGGACGATCTTGCCGATGACCAGCGAGCGCTTCAGGCGCGCCTCAGCCTGAGGCTTGACCTCTTCACGGAATTGCTCGGCGGTCTTGCCCTCGATCTTCAGATAGTCTTCGAGCGTCAGCTTCTGCTCGCGCAGGCGGCGGTCAAAGTCTTTGATGTAGTCGTCCAGCTCGGCGGTCAGCAGGGTGGGCGGGTAATTAACGGTGGATTGCGCCACCAGCGCGTCCACGGCCTTGGTCCGGTAATCGCGGTCCACACCGGCGCGGGACGCCTCTTCCAATTGCTCGCGGACGCTGGCGCGCAGCGCATCCAGGTTTTCATATTCACCCAGTGACTTGGCCAGCTCGTCGCTCCACTCGGGCAGGGAGCGCGACTTGACTTCCTTAGCCTTGACCTCAAAGTGAGCGGTCTGGCCGCGCAGGGATTCGTTCACGTAGTCGTCGGCAAAGGCCAGGTCGAACTTGCGCTCTTCGCCGGCGCTGATGCCCACCACCAGGGCGGCGAAGCCCGGCATGGGCCAATCGGCCTTTTCTTCCAACACCAGGGCCACATCCTGATCGGCCAGCAAGAAGTCAGACGGGTTCTCGCCGTCGTTCAGAAAGCCCTTGGCATCCAGGGTGACCACATCGCCCATCTGGGCGGCGCGCTCAACCGGCGCCAGCACAGCCTGGTGCTCGCGCAGGTGATCCAGCTCGCCCTGCACGGCCGCGTCGTCCACGGCAGGCGCGCTGTATTCCACGCGCAGGGCGCCATAATCGCCCAGCACCACCTCGGGCCGCAGCGGCACGACGAACTTGAGCTTCATTGGCTTGAGCTCGACAATATCCATCTCGCCCGGGCCGACGGGATCGATCTTTTCCTGCTCCAACACATCCTGATAAATCTTCTGACTCAGGTCGTCGATGGCGGCCTGATACAGCGCCTTTTCACCATAATGGCGCACGACCACTTCATAGGGCGCTTTGCCTGGCCGGAAGCCTGGTATGCGGTAATCCTTGGAGATGCGGCGGGCGGCGGCGCGCAGCGCCGGCTGCACGCGCTCATCATCCACTTCCACCGTCAGGGTCAGGGTGCGGTTCTCTTCGGGCAATGTTTCGATTTTCAATTTATGGTCCTTGCCGGCGCGCTTGCCGGGCCAGATGGGTCAGAATATAGCATACGAATAGTTGGCGCTTTATAAGAGGCGCCAACGGAGCTGCCTAGACAAATGGGCAGGGCAGCAAGCTTTAACAGACAAATTTTACCTGATAAGCAGTCAGATGAGAAGGATAAAACAAGAAAAATCTCGTCAACGGACACTTGCACCTGACGCAAGTGCAGGTGTGAAACGGATGGAACGAATGGGGAAAGAGCAGGCATCCGATGCTGTTCAGATATATAGCTAGAGACCCACGCTAATGGCGCGAATACTCACCGTCGTACCAATCGGACCCCAATATGGTTTCTATTGATTCATCCGTTCTATCCGTTTCACACCTGCACTTGCGTCAGGTGCAAGTGTCCGATGACGAACGCTTTTCCCCCTCAGAATGACTTGAGAAACGTGCGCACCTCGGCATCAAAGGCGTCGGGCTGTTCCAGGTTGAGCAGGTGGCCGGCGCCGGGGATGAGGGCAAGTCGCGCGTGCGGCAGGCGGGCATAGGCCGCCTCGGCCTCGCTGGGCGGGATGAGCTGGTCGGCCTGCCCGTGAATGACCAGCACTGGCTGTTGAATGCTGCCCAGCAACTCAGTGGAGTCGGGCCGGTCGCGCATGGCAGTCAGGTCGCCGATGACGCCGTTAAGCGGGGTGGCGGTCATGATTTGGCGCACCTGGCTCACCAGCTCCGGGCGCGTCTGGTAAGTGTCGGGAGCCAGCATTTTGGGCAGCACGCTGTCCGCGACAGCCGCCACGCCCTGCTCGCGCGCCAGGTCCATGGCTTTGTTGCGATTGGCTTTGGCGGCCTCGCCGTCGGCCCCGGCGCGCGTGGCGGCCAGGATCAGGCCGGCCACCCGTGCCGGATGGCGCCGATAAAAGGCCAGGGCCACATAGCCGCCCATGGACAGCCCGGCCACCACAACCGGCTCGCCGATGCCCAGCCCGTCCAGCATCTCGGCCAGGTCGTCGGCCAGGCGCTCCATGCTATGCGGCCCATCCGGGGCGCCGCTCTCGCCGTGGCCGCGCAGGTCGGGGGCGATCACGCGCGCGGCGTCGCCCAATGTCGCCACTTGCGGCTGCCACATCTGCCGGTTGAGCGGATAACCGTGAACCAGCAGCAAGGGGCGGCCGCTGCCGCTGGCATCGTAGCCCAAGACAATATCGCTCAGTTGTGCTCGCATGAGGTCTCCTTTGACAAACAACCGGCCCTAAAGCGCAGCGCCTCAGGGCCTCTTTCGGGGCGTGGGGATGGAGGGATTTGAACCCTCACGGGTTGCCCCGACGGATCCTAAGTCCGTTCTGTCTGCCAATTCCAGCACATCCCCAATGAGTTGATTATAACATCGGGCTGGTGGCGCTGCCTGCAATCCAGGAGCCCCAGGGCTTGTCCGCCGACCAGCCCGATCGTTCGATCAGGTTGAAGCGCACATTCGGCGCCGACAGCACTTCCACGATGCCCATGCCCAAATTCCAGGGCGAGACGCCGGAATGGCGCACCAGAACAACCACAACGTGGGGCTGCTTAGCGGCAGCGCGATGCTGCCGGCCGTCAGCAACCCGTCAGCCGGCGCCTTCCATTTGGTTTTTCCTGCCGCCAGCACAGCCAGGAATGCCGTCCAGGGCAGGCGCAGATTGATCGCGGTCGCCGCTGTCCGGGTCGGTGAGGACGAATACGCCAAGGCAGGCTCCCATGAGAAGTCTTTGCAAACATTGCCCGGGAAACCTGGGCGGCGCAAGACGCGGACTTCATTCGCCCTGCAACCCGAGCGGGTGTATCATCCGCATGCCATGGCCTCAACTCCGTACAAACCTGCCAGGTCGGCTGGCCCAACCTCGCCCGCCTTACCGACCGTGCTGGTGGTCGATGACGAGCCGCAAAATCTGGAGGTGCTTCAGGGCTTTTTGCAGTTGGAAGGCTTCCATGTGGTCACGGCCCAGGATGGTGAAAGCGCGCTGCTGAAGCTGCCCGCCAGCCAACCGGACCTGGTGCTTTTGGACGTGCGCCTGCCGGGGGTCGACGGCTTCGAGGTTTGCCGGCGCATCAAAAACAATCCAGCCACGGCGTTTGTGCCAGTGGTCATCGTGACGGCGCTGCAAGGCACCCAGGAGCGTTTGCGCGGCGTGGCCGCCGGCGCCGACGAATTCCTGTCCAAGCCGTATGACCACACCGAGCTGATCACACGCGTGAAGGCGCTGCTGCGCGCCAAACGCTACCATGATGAAGTGCGGGCCGCCAACTCGCAGTTGGAGCAGCGCGTGAACGAGCGCACGGCCGAGCTGGAGCGGGCGCTGGCCGAGCTACGCGGGCTGGACCATCTCAAGTCCCAATTCATCACCAATGTTTCGCACGAGCTGCGCACGCCGCTGCAGCACGTCAAGGGCTACATCGATTTGCTGGCCGAGGGCGCGATGGGCAACCTGACGCTCAAACAGGTGGAAGGGCTGAACCTGGCGCAGGAGGCGGTGGAGCGGCTGGAGAAGGTGGTTTACGACATCGTCGACTTCAGCACGCTGGATGAGAACGCGCTGGTCTTCGAGCCGGTCTATTTGCTGGATGTCTGCCGCAGCGTCATCAACGGCTACACGGCCATGGCCAATCGGCGCAAGGTCAGCATCACCTTAGCCATGCTCCCCGATCTGCCGCTGGTGAATGCCGATCGGGTGGCTGTCACCCGCGTGCTGCAGCACTTGCTCGACAACGCCATCAAGTTTGGCCCGGCCAGCCAGGTGGTGCAAATCCAGGTTGATCGCCACAATGAGCGCGTGCGCGTGGCCGTGCGCGATCAGGGTCCTGGCCTGGCGCCAGCCGAAGTTGAGCGCATCTTCGATGTGTTCTACCAGGTGGATGGCTCGGCCACGCGCAAAGCGGGCGGCCTGGGGGTTGGCCTGGCCCTGGTGCGCAAGCTGGTGGAAGCCCACGGCTCGCAGGTGACGGTGATGAGCCAGCTGGGGAAAGGGAGCAGCTTCGCGTTTGAGCTGGAAGCGGCGGGGTAAAACCGTGTGGGGGTATGGGCGTGTGGGCGTGTGGGCGTGTGGGGGAAGTTCTTTCACCCCCATACGCCCATACCCCCACACTCACAAACTCTTTGTCTTTTTAACCTGCTCCAAATGAATCAAATCGTGGTCTAAGAACCAGCCGACGATTTCAACCAATTGCGTGGGGCCGAAAATGGCATGGCGGGCGGTGCGCGTCCAGATGCTGGCGGGCTGCGCGCGCAGCAGGCGGGCGCTGGCTTTGCGCGCTTGGGCAAAGTCGAGCAGCGCGCGCGGGCCGTCCTGGGCCGCGTAGTTGCGCTCCAGCGCCCACGGATCGGTGTCGGCGCCGGCGAGAAACGGGTTGTCCTGCTCAATCACGGCCCGCAGGCGCGGCAGGTTCACTTCCTGCTCCACATCGCGCATGTGACAGACGATCTCGTTCAGCGACCATTCGCCGGCGGCCGGCCGGTGCGACCAGCGCTCGGCCGGCCAATCCGCTAGTTCGCCGATCAGCGCGGCCAGGTTGCCGCTGAGCAAATAAGGCAGGCCGGGGCCATGCGGCGCGGGCTGGGCAGACTCGGCCGATAAGGGCTCCAGGGCATACGCCAGGCCTTGCAGCGGACCCTGGCCGATGGGGCGCGCGTCCACCCAGTCCAGCCCGCGCGTGGCGGCTGGCATGGCGGCGCCCGCCTGAGGCGTAACCCAATACGTCTTCATCCCCAGCGCCGCGGCCGGCACAATGTCTTGCTCCCAATCATTACCGATCATCAGCGCCTGATCGGGCCGCCGGCCCAGGCGCGCCAGCACCTCGCCGTAGTACTCCGGCAGTGGTTTGGCGAAATGGCTATTGTCGATACTGGTCACAAGCGCAAAGGGCAGATTGTCCAACCCCGCCCAGCGCAGGCGTTCCTGGATGGCGCCCTGCGGAAAAAGCGGCGAGGTGGCCACGGCCACCTGGTAGCCGCGGGCGAAGGCCCACTCCACCACCTGGCGCGCCTCCGGGCGGGGCGTGGTGATGGACTGCAGCTCGCGATAGGTCCCCGCATAGAACTGCTCGAAACGCGGCCAAAACTCCTCGAGCGCCCAGCCGGTGCCCTGCGAAAAACAATCCGTGAAGACATCAATCAGCCGCCGCTCGGGATCGGTATTGGCGATCATGGCCTGGGTGGCCGTCAGCAACTCCGGCACCAGGCGCTCGCCGCCGGCCGCGCCGCTGAAATAGCTGGCCAGCCGCCCGAAATATGCGGGGAGAAAGGTCCCCATGTCGTTGCCGAGCAGGGTATCGTCCAGATCGAAAAGCAGGGTGGTGATCACGACTGTTCGGGGGGCAGCAACTTTTCAAGCTCCTCGTGACAGTGGCCGCAGCCGACTTGCGGGTTTGGCACGTCCTCGAGCGTCTTGGTGCACGTGGCGGATATGGTCACTCGGCGGCCCAGGCCGCCCCAGGTCTTTGTCACAC
>JAYTFQ010000494.1:0-3710 GCA_043734225.1 Anaerolineales bacterium
TGCGGGCGCGCGTGCTGCGCCTGGCAGCGCTGAGCGCCGTGCTCCTGCTGGCAGCCGGGCTGCGGCTGGCCAACCTGGCCGCGCTGGGCTACGTCAATCACTACTACACCGCGGCGGCGGCCAGCATGCTCCAATCCTGGCACAATTTCTTCTTTGTGGCGGCGGAGCCGGGCGGCGCGGTCAGTGTGGACAAGCCGCCGGTGGGGCTGTGGCTGCAAGCCGGATCGGCGCTCATGTTTGGGGTGAATGGTTTCGCGGTGGTGCTGCCGCAGATTATGGCCGGCCTGCTGTCGGTGGCGCTGCTGTTCCATTTGGTGGGCCGCCGCTTTGGCACGGCCGCCGGCCTGCTGGCGGCGCTGGCCCTGGCCATCACCCCAGTGGTGGTCGCCACGGATCGCAATAACACACTGGACAGCACGCTGGTGCTGGTGCTGCTGATAGCGGCCTGGGCCTTCAGCCTGGCCGCCGAGCGCGGCCAGGCACGCTGGCTGCTGGCGGGGGCGGCGCTGGTTGGGCTGGGTTTTAACATCAAAATGCTGGACGCCTTCTTGCCGCTGCCAGCTTTCTTTGGCCTGTACCTGCTTGGCTCGCCGGAGCGCTGGTGGCGCAAGCTGCTGCACCTGACGGCGGCCACGACGCTGCTGCTCGTGATCTCGCTGTCCTGGATCGCCGTGGTGGACCTGACGCCCGCCACCCAGCGGCCGTATGTGGGCAGCAGCGGAAACAACTCCGAGCTGACCCTGGCGCTGGGCTATAACGGCCTGGAACGGCTATCGGGCATGGGGCGGCAACTGCAAGGCGGCCTGGGCGGCATTCTGGGGCGGCTGCTGCCGGACACTGGCGGCAGCCAGCCACAGGGACGCGGCAATTCGCGCGCATTCGCGCCGTTCGGGGTCAGCGCCCTGCCGGGCACGGGCCAACCCGGCCTGGCGCGGCTGTTCACGCCGCCACTGAGCAAGGAGGCCAGTTGGCTGCTGCCATTTGGCCTGCTGGCGCTGGCGCTGCTGGCGGCCGGCTCGCGGCCGCGCTGGCCGCTGGAGCGCGCGCAACAGGCGGCGGTGCTGTGGGGCGGCTGGCTGCTCACCGCCGGGCTGTTCTTCAGCGTGGCCGGTTTTTTTCACGGATACTATCTCATCATTCTGTGCCCGCCCCTGGCGGCGCTGGTGGGCATCGGCGCCATTCAGCTGTGGCGGCTGAGCGGCGCGCGGCCGTGGCTGGCGGTGGACCTGCTGCTGATCATGGCCGGCCTGACCCTGGCGGCGCAGATCGTCACCGCCACCCGCTTCGTCCGCCTGGCCGGGTGGCTGTTCGTGCCGATGGCGGTGTTTGTTGCCGGCGCGGCGGTGCTGCTCGTGGTCACCGGCAGCGGCCAGCGTCGGGCCAGCCGGGCCGGTTTCTGCTGCGTGATGGCGGCCATGTTCATCACGCCCGCCATCTGGTCGGGTCTCACCAGCGCCAACCCCAGCGCCAACCAATCGCTGCCGGCTGCCTTTGACGGGCAGACGTCCGCTCCGACTCGCCCTAGCGGCCTGGCTGTCAATCCGGCCCTGCTCAGCTTTCTGCAAGCCCATACTGTGGGCGAGAAATATCTTCTGGCGGTGCCCAGCGCCATGCAGGGCTCGGACTATGTCATCGCCAGCGGACGGCCGGTGCTGTATCTGGGCGGCTTCATGGGCGCCGACTCGGTGATGACGCCGGCGGGTTTGGCCAAACTGGCCACGGCGGGGCAACTGCGCTACGTCTATTGGGATGCGCGCGGCCGGGGCCGTTTCGGCCAGCAGCCGAACATCGCCGCCTGGTTAACGCAAACCTGCCGCGTGGTGCCCGGTTATGAGGCCAACACTTCCAATAGCGGCGCGCCGGGCGGCATTGCCGCCGCCGGCCCAGAAGGAACTAGCCAGCCCGGCCTGGGCGCCAGTCTGTTGGTCTCGCTTTACGATTGCGCCCCATGAGTCGCAGGGACGTTCAATAATTCTTCAGGAGGCTATTGGTCATGATCAGGGGTCGCAAAAACGTCGTATCGGCAATGGTTTTGATTATCGCTGGATTGCTGACGGCCTGCGGCGGCGCGGCCAGCTCCACGCCGGCCGCCACCGCCGCGAGCGGGAGCAACAGCGCGCACGCCAGCGCCACGGCCGCCAGCGACGCCCTTCGCCTTAACCTGGTGGCCGACGGCACCCAGGTCCGTTATCGCGTCCGCGAGCAACTGGCCGCGTTGTCACTGCCGTCGGATGCGATCGGCACCACCTCGGCGGTCACCGGCACGCTGGTGATTAACCCGGATGGCACCATCATCGACGAGCAGTCCCAATTCGTGGTGGATGTGACCGGCCTGACCAGCGACAAGAGCCAGCGCGACGGCTTCGTCCAGCGCAACCTGCTGCAAACGCGCCAATACCCCACGGTGACGTTTGTGCCCACCAGCGCCAGCGGACTGGCCAGCCCCCTGCCCGTCTCGGGACCGCTGTCGTTCAAGCTGAGCGGCAACCTGACAGCGCACGGCACAACCAAGCCCGCCACCTGGGACGTGAACGCCCAAATTTTGAGCAGCACCGACATGACCGGCACAGCGACCACCAGCTTCACGTTCGAGGATTACAATATCCAACAGCCGCGGGTGTCGGTGGTGCTGAGCGTGGTGGATAAGATCACGCTCGAGCTCGATTTTCACTTCGTCAAGAGGTCGGATGAATAAAGTGGAGAGGCTGCAAGCAACGCTGCGCGGCGAGCCAGTGGACCGGGTGGCGGTGGCGTTGTGGCGGCATTTCCCGGTGGACGACCAGGCGCCAGACACGCTGGCCGCCGCAACGGTGGAGTGGCAGGCGCAATACGATTTCGACCTGGTGAAGGTCACGCCAGCCAGCTCATTCTGTTTGAAGGATTGGGGCGCCGAGGACCGTTGGATGGGCAACCCGGAAGGCACGCGTGAGTACACCGGCCGCATCATCCAGAGTCCCGCAGATTGGGCCATCCTGAAAGTGCTCGACCCGCGCCAGGGCCACCTGGGCCGACAACTGCAGGCGCTGCGCCAAATCCGCGCCGGGCTGGGCGATGACGTCCCTATGATCCAAACCGTCTTCAGCCCGCTCAGCCAGGCGCGCAACCTGGTGGGAGCTGACCGGCTGCCGGTGCACGTGCGCCAGCACCCCAAGGAAATGAAGGCCGCCTTGGAGGCAATCACCGAGACAACCGTGGCCTTTGTCGAGCAAGCCAGCCAGACCGGCATTGACGGCCTGTTCTACGCGCTGCAGATGGCGAGCACGCGCTCGTTTGCTCTGGCGGAATACCTGGAATTTGGAGAGCCGTATGACCGGCGCGTGCTGGCCGCTGCCAACGGTCTTTGGCTAAACCTGGTGCATGTGCACGGCGAGGATGTGATGTTCGACCTGGCCGCCAGCTATGGCGCGGCCATCATCAACTGGCACGACGCTGAAACGCCCCCCACCCTGGCCGAGGGCCTGCGAAAAACGCGCGGGGCAGTGTGCGGCGGCCTGCGCCAGTGGGAGACCATGGTGCGCGGCACGCCTGAGCAGGTGCGGGCCGAGGCGCGCGCCGCCCTGGCGCAGACCGGCGGCCGGCGGCTGATCCTGGGCACCGGCTGCGTCACCCCGATTACGGCGCCGCGAGCCAACCTGCGCGCCGCGCGCCAGGTGATAGAACAAGCTTGAGACGGCTTTGTGACAGTTAACGTGTAACCTATACCTTGGGCC
>JAYTFQ010000495.1:0-9137 GCA_043734225.1 Anaerolineales bacterium
TAGCCGTTGGCCACGCCATACTTGCCCTTGCTGGCCTTGAAGAACTGAGCGATCTGGAGCAGTTCCGTCCAGGTCTTGGGCACGCCCAGGTCTTTGCCAGTGGCCGTCTTGTAATCGGCCATGGCCGCGGCGTTGGTCATGATGTCTTTGCGGTAAACAAACATCTGTGCGTCGGCTTCGGCGGCGATGCCCCAATACTTGTTGCTGCCGGGCGGGTACTCGCCATAGGCCTTCAGCGCCGACGGCACGTAGCTGCTCACATCGATATTGGTCTTCATCCAGTCAGTCAGTTCCAAAACGTGACCGCCGGTGACGGCCTCGCCGATGTACTGGCTGTCAAGTATCGGAATATCCGCGCCGCCCTTGGCCGCGAAGTCGGTGAAAATCTGGTCATGCCACTGCGCGATGGGCACACACCGCACCGTCACATCCGCGCCGGGATAAGTCTTGACGTAATCGGTCAACGCCTGGCACGGGCCCCACGCGAACCAAATGATCGAAAGTTGAGGCTTGGCGCCGGATGGCTGGGTGGCGGCCGGCGCCTCAGTGGCGGCCGGCGCCGCGGTGGCGGCGGGCGGGGAGGTCGGAGCAGGGGTGGCGGCTGGCTGGCAGCCTGCTAGCAAAATTGAGAGCAGCCCAAGCACAGCGAACGCCGGATACATACGTTTGAGCATGGATATCTCCTCCACATATCAATCAAGGCAGGTAGCCGAAGGTGATGATTTTGGTTAATGGTTAGGTGTGCGATAACCTCCTTGCGCCAGCCTGCTAACTGCGCATTAAGCGGCGAAACATGCTCTCGCGCAGCGCCTGGATGTGCAGGCGCATGGCCTGCTCGGCTTCCTGGGGTCTTTGCGCGGCAATATCGTCAACCACACGCTGGTGCTCATTGGTGCATTCGAGTATCCGTGGGCTGCTTGTCTGGGCGCCCACCGATAGGTTATGCGTGCGATTGCGCATTTGCAAAGTGAGCTCGCCCAGTAGCCGGTTGGGACAGGCATTGGCGAGTATGTCGTGCCAGGCGGTGTCGGCGCGCGACCAGGCAGCCCGATCGCCTTGATCCGCGGCCTGCTGCATCGTGGCCAACGCGGCCCGCAAGGCCGCCACGGTCTCGGGCGAAGGTGATTCCGCCACCAGACGGGCCACCTCCGGCTCGAGCAGCGAGCGGATGTGGATGACATTGAGAATTCCCTGCGCCGACGGCGCCGCCACCGTGACCGCCCGGCCGGGGATTTCCTCCAGCAGGCCTTCCTGCACCAATTGTTGAATGGCTTCGCGGACCGGCGTGCGGCTGATGCCCAGAGTCTTGGAGAGATAGGTTTCAGACAGGGGTTGGCCGGGCTGCAGTTCTTGATGCCGCACGGCGTTCAACAATCGCTCGTAAGCGGTGTCGCGCAAGCGCCCCGATGTTCGGCTGCTGGCCAGGGGTTTTGCTTTGGCTGAATCACGCCGAACGGCCGTCATGGGTGTTCTTGATTGACCTGGCCCGATGTGCGAGTGATATATTGCTTGTATACAGGTTGTCGCTCAGCATTATACGACGGTGCTCAACGCAGAGTCAACAACCAATCCGTTGATCCAGCACGGAACGCGTTCATCAAGCGCCAACGGCGGGCCGTTCCCTTCGCCCGGCCAGCCTGCGGCGCTTCGCCGCGCGGCACAGCTGCGGCGCCGTGCCCGAGCGGCGCGACCACAACCCCAATGGCATGCCGAATGGCTATGCCCGTGTTGAACAGCGCCAGAGCATTACATTGCCTGATGGAAGTAGTGGCCTTGGTCGAGGTCGGCCAGGAGTCCGGGTTGCTTTGGATGCCAGCCAAATCGTTCCTGGGTCAGGGTGCTGGAGGATGGGCAGTCGAAGGTGAGAACGCGTCCAAGAAAGCCGAAGCGGGCTTCCGCTTCGCTGAGTGGCACAGACGCAGCCGGAAGGTTGAGGTGGCGGCTAATGCTGGCTGCAATCTCGCGCACCGGTATCCCTTCGTCGCCGACGGCGTGCAGTCGTGTGCCCGCCGGCGCGCTTTCCAGAGCCAGGCGGAATAGGCGCGCGGCATCCAGGCGATGCACCGCCGGCCAGCGGTATGATCCGTCCCCCGGATAACTGACCACGCCCGTCGAGCGCGCCATACTGATCAGTCGTGGGACAAAACCGTGATAGTCACCCTCGCCGTGAACCGACCGAGGCAACCGTATGACCGACACCCGCACGCCTTGCGCGGCCAACAACAGCGCCGCCACCTCCGACAAACGACCGATTGTGGGTTCAGTCGTGTCGTCCTCTGTTACCACGCGACCATCAACCAGACCCGGGGTTCCGGCGCTCACGACCAAGGAACGCTCAGACCCGGCCAGCACCGCGCCAATCGTCTCAATGGCGCTCCGATCCGCTTGAGAGGCCTTTGCAAAATCGGTGCCGCCGTGAATGTAGGCGGTATGGATCACGCCATCCGAGGCCGCCGCGCCGCGCCGCAGGCTATCCTGATCATCCAGGTCGCCGCGCAGCACTTCCGCGCCGATTGCAGCGACGGACGCAGCGGATTTATCTGAGCGCGCCAGACCGACGACCTGATGCCCCGCCGCAATCAACTCGCGGACGGTAACGGAGCCGATGAATCCTGATGCGCCTGTAACAAAAATCTTCATGAGAATTCCCTTCACTAGACGAGACTCAGCCTGAGTGTTCGATCCGCGTGTGCTGTCGAGCAAGTCAACGCGCCACACGCGCCGCTAGTGTTTAGTTAACGATAGGGGTTAGCGAGACCAGTGTTTATCCTACCTCTGACACTGCCAGCCTGCGGTGTCATGACCGGTTGGAGACTGTCGGATGGCTATCAATCAATTAGAGTTGGATCGGCATCAAGAATTAGCGGTATTCCTGCGGAGTCGCCGCGCTCGCCTGGCGCCAGAACAGGCTGGATTGTCGAGGGGGACGCGCAGACGTACACCGGGTTTACGGCGGGAAGAAGTGGCTTCGCTCGCCGGAGTCAGCCCGGGCTGGTACACCCGGCTCGAACAAGGACGTGATATTAACGTCTCCGTTCAGTTGTTGGAAAGCCTGACGCGCGTGTTACAGCTGGAAGACAACGAGCGCACCCATCTGTTTTTGTTGGCGCTCAGACAGCCCCCGCCCGTGGAGACATTTTCGCCGCCAACCATCAGTCCGGCCTTACAGCTGTTTCTGGATCAGCCTGGCACCACCCCCGTTGCTGTGATTGATGCCCGTTTCAATTCTATAGCGCGCAACCGGGCGCACTGTGCCGTATTTGGCGTCCGCGAATGGCCATTGGAGCGAGATCGCAATGTCATCTGGCGAATATTCACTCAACCTGGACCCAAAGGTCCACACTGGGAGGGTCTCGCCCGCCTGTGCCTGGCGCAATTTCGCGCCGAATACGGGCGTTTCGCCGAAGACCCGTGGTGGGCCAAACAGATCGTGGAACTGAGCGCGGTCAGCCCGGAGTTTCGGGATTTATGGGCGCGTCCCGATATCCTCAATGTGCTGGATGGGCGCAAATTGCTTGATCATCCGTGTGTGGGTGAACTGGACTTTGAGTTTCTCTTGCTTCAGACGGTCAATTTCCCCGATCTGCGCCTTTTGGTTTACACCCCGCGCAGCAAGGAAACCGCCGACAAAATCGCACAACTTCTGGCGCTTGAGTCTGAATCAAACGAGCAAAACGCATTTTAGCGCCCGCAACAATGCGCCATCAGGCGAGCCGCGCCTGCCCCTGAGCCGCGCGAGCACAACCCCAATGGCCGCATTTGGCGCAAGATGGGTGGGGCGCGGACGCGCGGCGCTTCGCCGCTGAAGGCGTAGCTTCTCAAGCGTTAGCCCTCTTCCTCACGCTCGTTCGGCAGTCAGATCCTTGTCTTCCATTTCCCAGGCGTGGTCGAGCGTGTGAAACGCGGTGTGCCGAATCAGGTAGCGCAGCGGCCAGGTGCGGGCCATTTTGCCCTGGGAATGGAACGCGCGAATAGCGCCGCAATAGTCGTCGCGATACGCGTTCAAAGCCGCCCGGGGCAGCCGCGCGTCCTCAGGCGGGCGCAGGCCGAGCTTCTTCGACCAGTCCTGCTCCGCGGCCAACGTATGCCAGACAATGCGGTCGCGCGCGCGCCCGCCGCCGCGCGGACCCGGCCGCATCTCAGCCGACACGCGCGCGCGCACATCGTCGAAAAACGCCCAGCAGGCCCGCATCAGTGTCAGTTCACGCGCCAAGGCTTCGCCCGACATGGCTTGCTGGTCGATGCTCGAAAACGCGAACGAGATACCCCAGAAGTCGGTGGAGCCCGTGCCCGGATAGCGCTCGACCACCTCGACCACGCTGCTGGCCGCAAACGCAGCCTCCATCCCCGCCAGTTTCGCCACCGCTGCATACCGTGGAACGTAGGCGAGTAAGCGTTCGACCGCCGCTTCCCCGGTCTTTGCCCCGCGCTCGAGGCCGGGCCAGTCCGGCGCCACCGCCACCACCTTCTTGCCCTTCGGTCCGATTTCTAGCGTCACCCGCGGATGGTTAGCCACGACTGCTCCTATCCCAATGATTTCTGCCAGCGCGCACCATGTCGCCAGCGCTGTGGCTGCAATTCTATCCCACCCGCCCGCCTGGTGAATAACAGGATCACCGCCGCGCCCCCGACGGCGGCGGCGGTCAGCGCCAGCAAACTAACCGCGCAGGGCCGCGCTGGCTTCATCGCCTCCCCCGCGGCTTCACTTCAATCCATGACCGGCGTGTAGGCCGCCAGGCTGTCGGTGCGCAGCACGCGGCCATCTTCCATCACCAGGCAGCCGGCCAAATCAGTTCGCGCCGCCAGCCAGGCCAGCCCGGCCTGGCTGCCTAAGATCAGCGCCACCTTGGCGGCCATCTCGGCCCGGGCGGTGGTGGCGGCCAAAACCGTGGCGGTGATTAGATCGGTTTGCGCCGGCTGACCGGTGCGCGGGTCGAGGATGTGGTGCAGCCAGCGGCCGTTGCGCTGCCAGCGCCGGTGGTCGCGGCCCGACGTGGCCAGACCGAGTCGGCGGGTGAGCTGCAGGCTCTCCAGCCCGTCATCGGGGAAAAAGGGGTTGGCGATGCTGACCGTCCAGGGCGTGGCGCCCGCGCGCGCGGCGCTAATCGAGATGTCGCCGCCGGCATCCACCAGCGCCGGGCCAATGCCTGCCAGGCGGCGGGCGGCCTCGTCGGCCGCCCAGCCCTTGCCCACACCGCCCAGGTCTAGCCGCACCCCATCGGCCAACTGCAGCGTGTGCTGCCGGGCATCTCGCCTAACCGCCCGCGACAAATCTGGCGCGGGTCGCGGCACCCCCAGGGGCCATTCTGGGTCAGCCGGGCGCTCGCCACTCTTGGGCAGAGCGTCAAAGCTGCGGTCGTAGCCCGCTGCCTCCAGCGCGCTGAGCTGAGTGGGCGTTACCAGCCCGCCGCTGGCGCGCTCGGTGGTGAATGCTAGGTCCACCGCGTCCCACAACAGCGGGCCCACCGGCATGGCCTGGCCGTGCGCCTGGTTCAGCCGGCTGAGCTCGCTGTCGGGCCGAAAGCGGCTGAGCGCCTGCTCCCACGCCTCGAACCAGGCCGGCACCTGGGCCAACGCCTCGGCCGCCGCGGCGGAATCATCGTCCACGATGGCGTGCATCTGGCTGCCCATGGCGCGAAACTCAATCTGGTGCATGGCTTTGCCTCGTTAGGAGGAGTGCGTGGTAATCTTAGTTTGTACCACAACCTGGGTCGGCACGGCGCTTGCCGGCGGGGCGACCGTGGCAGGGGCCGCCGCGGTTACCGCGGCGGTGGCCGGCGTGCTCGGGCCGGCGGCGCTCACAGCGCTGGTCTGGGTGCTGCTGGCGGCCGTGGCGGCGCTTGTGGCCGCGCCCAACGGCGCGACCAGGCTGGTATCGGCCACGGTCTGAACCGTGGCATTGACCGACACTGGCGCCACCGTCGCGGTTGAGCGGCTGGCCGCGCTGATGACCACCCAACCGCCCAATGTGGCCGCCAGGTAAGCCGAGGTCAGAAGAACTTTAATACTGTTGATTGCGGCCGCGCGCCGCTTGCCGGTTCGTGTGGATTTCATGTTCGCCACCATCCTTTTCTCAATCTCTTCAACTGTCAATAGGATAGGCGCGACTTATTTAGATGCTGGCTAGCGTAGTTGAGTGGAGGCTGAGAAACGCCACAGGTGATGGAAAATTCGGCTGATTCCATATCACGACCATCTGAAACCCTGCGCTGGAACAGATGCCGTGTGTTTGGGGTTGACACTCGCAAAATCCGGGTTGTCCTCTCTCCCGTCTGGTGAGAAAATCAGACCCATGCCACCAAACACCAGGATAATGCCAACCACCCAAACCGCCCGCCAGCCTGCTGGTCAGCCCCCGGCCTGCACCCCGGCCGGCGTCGCGCCCAGGTCTTAAGGTTTTACTCCCATACCCCATACTCCCATACCCCATACGCCCATACCCCATACGCCCATACGCCCACACCCCCAAACTCCCATACGCTTTCACTCCCACCCACACACCCACACACATGGACATTTCCCATCTCTTCGACCTGACGAACCGCTCCATCCTCATCACCGGCGGCTCCGGCGTGCTCGGCCTCGGCATGGCCGAAGGGCTGATAGCCGCCGGCGCCAACGTCGCCGTTCTGGCCCGCACCCCGGCCAAGGCCGAGGCCACCCTGGCCAAACTGGCCGGCGGCCCCGGGCGCGCGCTGGCCGTGCCCGGCGACGTGCTCGACCGCGCCAGCCTGGAAGCCGCCGCCGCGACCGTGGCCCAGGCCTGGGGGCCGGTGGATACCCTCATCAACTGCGCCGGGGTGAACAAGCCGGGGGCCATGGCCTATGCCGAGCGCAAGTTCTTCGACCTGACCGAAGAGGCGCTGCGCGAAGTCATCGATGTCAACCTGATGGGCACCCTGCTGCCCTCGCAGGTGTTCGGGCGCGGCATGGCCGAGCGCGGCGAGGGCAACATCCTGAACATCTCGTCCATGAGCGCCTACAAGTCGCTCACGCGCGTGGTGGCCTACTCGGCCTCCAAGGCCGCTGTCACCAACTTCACCCACTGGCTGGCGGTGCACATGGCCCAAAACTACTCGCCGCGCATCCGCGTCAACGCCATCGCGCCCGGTTTCTTCGTCACCGATATCAATCGCAACCTGCTCATCGACCCGGCCACCGGCGCGCTCACTGTCCGCGGCCAGGCCATCATGTCGCACACGCCCCAGGCCCGCTTTGGCGTGCCGGAAGACCTGGTGGGCACGCTGCTCTGGCTGCTCTCGCCCGCCTCCGCCTTCGTCACCGGCATTGTGGTGGCGGTGGATGGCGGCTTCACCGCCTTCGCTGGAGTCTAGCCATGAACCTCATCGGTCGCGGGCTATCCGAAGGGCTGCTGTCGGAAACGGAAGTCGAGGCCATCGTGGCCGAGGGCCTGGCCCAATTGTCCCTCGCCGGCCGGCGGGTGCTGGTCATCGTGCCGGACGGCACGCGCTCCATCCCCTTGCCGCTGTTCTTTCGCGTGCTTATGGGCCAGCTTCGGCCGCGGGCCGCCGCCGCCGACGTGCTGGTGGCGCTGGGCACCCACCCGCCCATGAGCCGCGACGCGCTGCTGGCTCACGTCGGCCTCACCGAAGACACTTACGCCGCCCAATATGCCGATGTGAAGCTGATGAACCACAACTGGGGCGACCCGGACGCGCTCACCCTGCTGGGCACCATCTCGGCCGATGAGGTCGCCGAGATCAGCGGCGGCCTGCTGCGCCAGGCCGCTCCGGTGCGCATGAACAAGCTCATCCTCGCCTACGACCTGCTGCTCATCTGCGGGCCGGTCTTTCCGCACGAGGTGGCCGGCTTTTCTGGCGGCAACAAATACTTCTTCCCCGGCATCGCCGGCCCCGATATCATCCACCTCACACACTGGCTGGGCGCGCTCATCACCTCGTCCGTGCTCATCGGCAACGCCGACACCGCCGTGCGCCGGGTGATGGACCGCGCCGCCACGTTTATCCCCACTCCGCGCGCCGCCGTGTGCAGCGTCACCGTTCCCGGCGGCGTGGCCGGTGTCTTTGTCGGCACACCGGAGGCCGCCTTCCAGGCCGCCGCCGAAATCTCCGCTCAGCGCCACATCCGCTGGACCGACCGCACCTACCAGCAGGTGCTCTCTGTCCTGCCGTCCATGTACGACGAGATTTGGGTCGGCTCCAAGGGTATGTACAAAACCGAGCCGGTGGTGGCCGATGGCGGCGAGGTGATCCTGTACGCCCCGCACATCCGCGAGATCAGCCTGGTGCACGGCGCCGTCATCCGCGAGATTGGCTATCACGTGCTGGAATTCTTCACTAAGCAGTGGGACAAATACAAGCATTACCCGCTCGGCCCCGTGGCCCACAGCACCCACGTCAAGGGCCTGGGCACCTACGAGAACGGCGTTGAGCGCCCGCGCATCCAGGTTACCCTGGCCACCGCCATCCCCGAGGATGTCTGCCGCGCGGTCAACCTCGGCTACCGCGACCCGGCCAGCATCCACCCGGACGACTTTGCCAACCGCGAAGCCGAGGGCATCCTGCTGGTGCCGCACGCCGGCGAGACGCTCTTCCGGCCGAAGCCGGGAGTGATATAGCGTATGTAGCAAAGGAGAAGGGCTGACTTTAAGGCCCCGCGCGCGCCGCGCAGCGCCCCGTAGGGGATGGGTCTCGAAGTTTCCATTGATAATGCGTCGTCATGACCACCATCGATGAAGCTTTGCGTACATTGGAAAGTGAAAAAATCCGGCTCCGCCGAGATGCTGTCGGACAGCTCAAGGAACTGGCCGATGCTCGCTCGCTTCCGGCGTTTATTAAGGCTCTGACCAGCGACCCAGACGAATATGTGCGAATTGACGCAGCTGAAGCGCTAGGCCGCATTGGCGATTGGCGCGCCACACCAGCATTGTTGATGGCCCTCAAATCTGATGAATTGTTGACACTGTTGCAAGCCGACTGGGAATCGCTTAGCTCAATCACCGATAAGGATGAACACAACAAACGCTGGTTTTTTCTAGCGGACACGATGGCCGCACAAATCAGCGATATTCGGCGGGCCGCGGCGATTGCTCTCGGCCAATTGGGCGACGCAGATGCCGTAGGCGGTTTGATCGACGCCCTGCACGATAAAGCCGA
>JAYTFQ010000496.1:0-2968 GCA_043734225.1 Anaerolineales bacterium
CCCGCTAACCTGGCTGATATCAAGGAGGCTAACCATGAGCAAATCTCGGTCGGCGCCGGCGGCGCCGCCGCCCACCCGCAAACACCTGGCGCGTGCGGCCCGCGAACGGCGCCAGCGTCAATACATCCTCATCGGTGCCGCGGTGGTGGCGGTGCTGGTTGTCCTGATCATCGGCTACGGAGTCTTTGACCAGTCCTATCTGCGGCCGCGCCAGGCAGTGGCCCGCGTCGGCGACCAAAACATCACCCGCGCCGCGTTTGTTAACCGCACCCGCTATCAGCGCCTGCAGCTCATCCAGCAGTATCAGAGCATCCAGCAAGCGCTGGCCTATTTTCAAAGCGATCCGCAGTCGGCGGCCTACTTCCAGCAGCAGGGCACTCAAATCTCTAACGCCCTCAGCGATTCGGCCACGCTCGGCCGCACTGTTATTGATCAGCTTATTAACGACATCCTGATCCACAGTGAAGCCGCCCGGCGCGGAATCACGGTCGGCGCCGACGAGGTGGAGAAGTCCTACCAGTCGGTGTATGGGTTTTATCCGAACGGCACGCCCACGCCTACTTTGACGCCCACCAACGCGCCCACCGCCGTGCCCCCGACCATCAATCCGACCGTGGTGGTGCGCCTGACCGCCGCCCCCACGCTCACGCCGACCGCAACCTTTACGCCGACCGCCACGGCCACGGTGACGCCCACCGCAACCCCTGGCCCCAGCCCCACGCCGACCATCACGCCCAGCCCCACCGCCTCCGCCACACCGTTCAGCACGCAAGGCTTTGGCAACGTGGTGGCGACGGTCTCCGCCTCAGTGGCCAAGCAATCAGGCATCACCGACGCAGACCTGCATCACCTGGTGGAGACGCAGTTGCTGCGCGACAAGCTGCAGGCCGCCATGGCGGCCGAGGTGCCCACCAGCGAGGACGAGGTGCACGTGCGCCACATCCTGCTGGCCGACTTGCTCACCGCTCAGGTCATCAAACAAAAGTTGGATAACGGCGAAGACTTTGTGGCCCTGGCCGCCAAATATTCCACCGATGCCGCCACGAAGGACAATGCCGGCGATCTGGGCTGGTTCGGCAAGGGCCGGCAAGATCCCGCCATTGATACGGTCGCCTTCACCATGACCGTGGGCGTCACCAGCGACCCGATCCAGTCGCAGTCGGGCACCGGGTTCCAGATTATTCAGGTCATCGAGCGCGGTCCGCATCCGCTCAGCGCCTCGGCCCTGGCCGCCAAGCGTTCGGCGGCGCTGCAAACCTGGCTCGACAGCCAGCGCACCGCAA
Organism: Anaerolineales bacterium; assembly: GCA_043734225.1. Taxonomy (GTDB): domain Bacteria; phylum Chloroflexota; class Anaerolineae; order Anaerolineales; family UBA6663; genus JAYTFQ01. The sequence goes on from JAYTFQ010000496.1 coordinate 1,284, forward strand.
ACATGCCGGATGGCCGAACCCTGGTGCAGATTTACGACAACTGGCAGAGCGACGTGCCGACTTCGCCGTCGATCCCCACCCAGTAGCCGCTCAAGCACAACAAAAGGACCGGGGTTGGCCGCCAGCCAATCCCGGTCCTTTTTGATTCGCCCGGCCTGAGTGCTCGAGGTCAACGAGCCGCGGCCAATAGTGCCGCGGGAGTCTATTTCAAGGCAGCGGTCACGCTTTCGGCCACGGCAGTGCTGGCACCCTTCAGTTTTTCACCCTCCAGCCGCAGACCCATCACCTGGCTGGTGCTGTCCGCGCCCATGGTAATGCCGTAAACCGTATCCGCCACCTGGACCGTGTTGCGGTTGTGGGTGACGATGATGAACTGGGTGTTGGTTTGCAGAGTCAGCAGCATGTCGCGATAGCGCCCGACGTTGGCTTCGTCCAGCATGGCGTCCACCTCGTCCAGCACGCAGAACGGCGTGGGCGAAACGCGCAGTAGGGCAAAAATCAGCGCGCAGGCCGTCAGGCTGCGCTCGCCGCCGGAGAGCATGGCCAGCCCCTGTGCGCGGCGCCCCGGCAGGCGGGCCTGGATGTCCACGCCGGAAGTGCTCAGATGCTCGGGATCGGTCAACACCAGCCGGGCGCTGCCGCCGCCAAACAATTGGGTGAAGGTCCCGCGGAACTCGCCCGCCACCGCATCAAAGGTCTTGCGGAAGTCGCGCTCCATCAACACATCCATTTCCGCAATCACCTCGCGCAGCTGCGCCTGAGCGCTTTCCAGGTCGGCAATCTGCGTGGTTAAGAACTCGTGCCGTTCCTTGACTTCCAGGTGCTCGCGTTCGGCATCCGGGTTAATCTGGCCCATGCGCCGCAGTTGCCCGCGCGTCTTGTTGAGCTGCTCTTCCATCCCCTCCGGCAAGACCTCCACCCGCACCAGGCGCTCCACCACCGGATAGAGGGGCAGGGGGGTGGGCCCGCTGGCGGCCTCGCCGTAGTCTAGCTCCACCAGTCCAAAATCCTCCTCAATCCGCCGGCGCATGCCTTCCAGCGCTTCGTTACGCCGTGCCTGTTCAATCTGGGCCTCGCCGTTGGAGCGTTCGGCCGCGTGCAGGCTGGCGCGCGCTTGGGCATCGCCCGATTCAACTCGCGATTGTTCGGTCTCCAGCTCGGCCAACTGCGCGGCCAGAGGGCCACGGCGAGCCTCGGCCTCGGCCGCCAGCCCAGCCAGCTCGGCATGCCGCGCGCGCGCGGCCGCGGCCGTCGCCTGAACCTCGGCGGCTTCGCTGTCCAGCCGCTGCGCTTTTTGGCGCCGGTCGCGCACCAGGCTCAGCGCGGTGGCTCGGGCATGTTCCAGCTCGCTCGCCCGCGCCTGGGCATCTCGCACGGCGCGCACGGCCACGGCCGCGGCGGTTTGCCAGCGGGCCACGGCCGCGGCGGCCTCTTCCACTGTGAAGCCGGCAATCGATGCGCTGGCGGTCTGGCGGTTGGCGTCCAGCGCCTGGCGTTCGCCGGAAAGCCGCGTCAGGGCCTCTTCGGCGGCGGCCAGGCCGCCCGCCACCTGGTTTGCCTCAGCGTCGAGCGCCGCAATTTGCTCACGGCGGAAGGCGACATCGTGGCGCACCCGGTCGGCCTCCAGCGCGGCCGCATCGCGCGCGGCGCCGGCCTGGCGTTCGGCCTCTTGTGCCTGGCGCATG
>JAYTFQ010000497.1:0-1594 GCA_043734225.1 Anaerolineales bacterium
TATCGCCACGACTTCCCGGCTGCTTGGCACGCCGCCACCGTCTAAATTATCTTCGCGGTGCGTATAGATTCTTCAAGGCAGTATTACACTCCCACACCCATGTCCCTCCTCTCCGACCTCGCCCGCCTCTTCCCTCCCGACCGCCTGCTGATGCAGCCCGGCCAGCTCGTGCCGTACGAGTCGGACGGCCTGACCGCCTATCACGCGCGCCCGGCGGCGGTGGTCATGGCCGAGACGCAGGACGACGTTATCCAAACGGTGCGGCTGTGCCACACGCATCAGGTGCCATTTGTCGCGCGCGGCAGCGGCACCAGCCTTTCGGGCGGCGCGCTGCCGGTGCAGGACGGCATCGTCATCGCCCTCAATCGCCTTAACCGCATTCTGCGGCTGGACCCCGAGCAGCGCTTGGCCGTGGTTGAGCCGGGCGTCATCAACCTGAACGTCTCCAAGGTCGCTGCGCCCTATGGCCTGTATTACGCGCCCGATCCTTCCAGCCAGCAGATTTGCACCATTGGTGGCAACATCGCATTCAATTCCGGCGGGGCGCACTGTCTCAAGTACGGCATGACCAGCAACCACGTCCTGGGCGTAAAGGTGGTGCTGGCCGACGGCGAGGTGGTGGCGTTGGGCGGCGACAGCTTGGAAAGCACCGGCCCCGATCTGCTGGGGCTGTTCGTCGGTTCGGAGGGATTGTTCGGGGTTGGGCTGGAGATCACGCTGCGCTTGCTGCCGCGGCCCGAGCGTTATGAAACCGTGCTGGCCGCTTACCACAGCCTGGAGGCCGCCGGCGATGCCGTGGCCAGCGTGGTCGCCTCGGGGCTGCTGCCCGGCGCCATGGAAATCATGGACCGCCTGGCCATTCAGGCGGCCGAGGCTGCCGTGCACGCCCACTATCCGGCCGATGCCGAAGCCTTGCTGATTGTCGAGTTGGACGGTGAATCGCAGCCGGTGGAGGCTGAGTTTGCGCAGTTGAAAGCGCTGGTGGCCGCCTCGGGCGCGTTCGAGGTGGTGGTGGCCAAAGACGCCGATGACCGCGCGCGCATCTGGAAGGGACGCAAGAGCGCCTTCTCGGCGGTTGGCCGGCTCAGCCCGGATTTCATTGTGCAGGACGGCGTGGTGCCGCGCAGCCGGCTGGGCGCGGCCCTGGCCGAGATCACGCGCCTGGGCCAGCAGTACGGTATCCGCGTGGCCAACGTCTTTCATGCCGGCGACGGTAACCTGCACCCGTTGATTCTGTTTGATGGCCGCGAGCCGGGCGCGCTGGAGCGCGCCGAGCATTTGGCCGGCGAGATCCTGGAGATGTGCATCCGGCTGGGCGGCTCGATCACCGGCGAGCACGGGGTGGGCATCGAGAAGCGCGACTACAAGCCGCGCATGTTTGCCGCCGCTGACCTGGAAGCCATGCGCCGTCTGCGCCTGGCCATGGACCCGCTGGAGCAGGCCAATCGCGGCAAGATGTTCCCCAGCGGCGAACCGCCGGCGCTGCATTTCACCGGACTGCATCCGCTGGAAAAAGAGGGGCTCATTTCGAGAGAGTAAAAGCTTTAACACGAAGACGCAAAGGCACAAAGAAGAGAGAAAGAAAGAGAAAGCC
>JAYTFQ010000498.1:0-1754 GCA_043734225.1 Anaerolineales bacterium
ACATAGGGGCTGATGTCGAGCGGGAAATCGGCGCCCGGGTTGCTCAGGATCTGCCAGATGAAATTGCCGCGCAGCACAGCCTCGGTGGGCGAGTAGATCTGGAATTCAGGCCCGAACAGGCTCGAATGCGGAATGCGAAACAGCGGCGAATAAAAGCTGAATACCGACGCCGGTGTGAGGATGGCCTGGCCTTCGAGGCTGAAGCTCCAGGCCTGCTGGTTGGTCGGCGTAATGCTGCCGCCCAGGGCCCGCACCAGGCCCACGATGTGCTGAATCGGATCCTTCAGGCGGCCGCTGCCCGGCGTGGCGCTGTCGTTGCGCGCTTCTGCATCGAGAAGGATGGCGAGCACGACCGCGCGCAGGTCGCCCTTGATACCGCCGCTGCTGTTGAACACCGCCGCCACTCGGGCGATGTAGGCCGGCGACGGATTGCTGGTGATCAGGCTGCGGATCAGCCGCGTGGCGATGAACGGCGCCACGTTGGGATGGGCGTAGATGCAGTCGAGCGCGGCGTCCATATCCTGCTGCGAGCCGCGGCCGGCGGCCAGGCTGCAGCCCAGCACCTGCTTGGCGGTCATGGCGTGGTTGGCGTCGCGTGCCACCAGCGGGCCGGAGAAGTTCTCCCAGTTGTTGGCCGCCGGCCCGACATAGGTCCAGCCGGTGAAGGCCAGCGCCAGCTGCTGCACATCGGCCTGCGTGGTGGTCGGCACCGGCACGCCGGCGGCGTCGAGTTGCGGCGAACCGTCGGCATTGAGCTTGACCAGGCCGATGGTGAACAGCTGCATCAATTCGCGCGCGAAATTCTCGTTGGCATTGCCGCCGGCACCGGGCTTGTTGCTGTTGGCCATGTCCAGGTATTTGCCCATTTGCGGACTGGTCGCAATTTCACCCAGCAGCGTGCGGTAATTGCCGAAGGCATTGCGGCTCAGGACCTGCAGATAGGGAACGATCTCGTCCGGGTAATTGTTCTTGTTGAGCGAAATGACGATGATCTGGCTCAGCGCGACAGCCACACGCTGGCGCAATTGATCGGGCGCGGTGGCCAGGCGCGACAGGTACTGCGCCTGCACCGCCGAAGTCGCCATCCCGGCCGGGTTGGCGATCGTGGTCTCGGGCGTCGTCAATTGCTCGTTCAACCAGCCGTTGACGCCGATCAGCTTGACCCGCGCCAAGGCCGCAGGTGTCGGGCCGAAAGCAGCCTGCTCCAGCAGCCGCGCCGCCTGCAGGTTGGCCGTGCCCAGGCCGGTGCCCGGCGCGGGCGGCGTGCCCGGCGGCGGTGTCGTGGGGGGTGGTGGGGTCGTCGGCGGCGCACTGGCGTTGACCGTCACCATCACGGTGTCGCTGGCCACGCCGCCCAGACCGGTCTGCGTCACTACCACCGGCACCTTCGTGCCCAGCTGCGCGGCGGTGGCCGTGCCGCTGGCCAGCATCTGCGTGGCTGAGACCAGGGTCGCGCTCATCGCCACGCCGCCGAAGGTGACCACGACATTGGACGTGAAATAGGCTCCGTTCAAAGAGACCGTGAAGGCGCCCGCCGGCACCTGCGCCGGAGCTGCGCTCCACAAGCGCGGCGGTGTCTGCGTGATCGTCAGCGTGACGGCGGCAGACTTGTCGGGCTGCGACGTGCTGATGGCGCTGACCATCACCGCATTGGCCGCGGGCACGGTGGCAGGCGCCGCATACAAACCGTTGCTGCTGACCGAACCGTAAGTCGTGTTGCCGCCACTGACGCCGTTGACCGTCCAGCGCACGGT
>JAYTFQ010000499.1:0-3221 GCA_043734225.1 Anaerolineales bacterium
GCCTACGCCAGACCACGGCCGTAGGTCCCCGCGAAGCGCAGGGGAGTGGAGGGCCGGGGTGACACTTGCACCCAACGCAAGTGCGGGTGTCTGGCGCTGGCCAGATCAGGAGAGCGGCTAAATTGACACGGTCGTTTTGCGGGGGGAGGGCGGGTGGCCTGTCATCCGCTAGGGCGTGCTTCGGGGCTGCCCGCGAGGATCAATGGTGGAGGCGGTGGGGGGGCGATGCAGCACAATGACAAACCTGCCAGGTTTTTAAAACCTGGCAGGTTTGGGCAATGAAGAGCGGCGTAAACAATGTGGAAGTAGCCGCCGCCGATTGGAAATCGGAGCTCGGTGGCCTGCGGCCGGTCGTCGGCCAGCCCGCTGCCAAACGCCAGCGTTACCACTTTCCAATTACCGATGACTGCCACGCCCACGGGTACGGGCGTTCAATTGAACGCCCCGACCCCCACGCCCACGCTGCATCCGTTGACCATCGCCGCGATGCGCGCCGGCAGCTACCCCGGCAGCGCGGTGACCATCGAGAGCACGCTGACGCCGGGGGTCAACTATACGCGCTACATCGCTTCGTACCTTTCGGAGAACCTGAAGATCTATGGCCTGCTGACGCTGCCCACCGGCGACCCGCCGGCCGGCGGCTGGCCGGTGATCATCTTCAACCACGGCTTCATCCCGCCGGCGCAGTACCGCACCACCAGCCGCTATGTGGCCTATCAGGACTGGCTGGCGCGCAGCGGTTATATCACTTTCAAGTCCGACTATCGCGGGCACGGCGATTCGCAGGGGGTGGCCGAGGGCGGCTATGGCTCGCCGGGGTATGTGGTGGACGTGCTGAACGCGGTGACGGCCATGGCGCATTTCCCAAGCGCGGACGCCAGCCGGCTAGGGATGTGGGGGCATTCGATGGGCGGCTACATCACCCTGCGGGCGATGGTGATTAGCAAGGACATCAAAGCCGGGGTGATCTGGTCGGGGGTGGTGGGCTCGTACCCGGATCTGCTGTATCACTGGCACGGCGCGCCGCCGACGCCGCACCCGACTGCCGTGGCGGGCGGCACGGCCGAGCCGTTTGAGGAGCGCGGCTGGCGCGGGCTGATGGCGCTGTTTGGTCCGCCGGAGACCAACCCGGCCTTTTGGAAATCGATTTCAGCCACGTCGTACCTGGCCGACCTATCCGGCCCGCTGCAGCTGCACCACGACCTGCAGGACAGCGAGGTGCCGTTCCAGTTCTCGCAGACACTCGCGGATGAGACCCAGGCCGCCGGGCAGACGGCGGCGCTGTACAGCTATCCGGGCGACGACCACAACCTGGCCAACAGCTTTGGGCTGGCCATGACGCGCACGATTGCGTTTTTTGACAAGTATGTGAAGGGGAAGTGAAGGCGGTGTTTGTTGACGCTGCCGAAAATATGCACTAGATTATCCGCGAATCCGATGTGCGTGGTCCCCAACCGATTAAGGAGCGTGTCCCAATGGGTTTCCTACTCAAGCCGGCGATGCTGACCTCCGACCAATATACGGCGGCCGACATCCAGAAGTTAATGAAGAATGATCTGAAGAACAACGCCGGCAAGACCGGCGTGAAGTTCGTGGCCGCCAAGAATTATGTGATCAAGGGGAAGACGATCAACCTGTTGATCGTCACCGATACCCCGGCCTTATTTGAAGAAATCATCAAGAAGCAAACCAAGGCGCTGCGGGCCAAGGGCACGCTCGATCTGACCAAGGACAAGGTCTCGGGCAAGACCAAGGTCAGCATCAAGACTTCCAGCGGCCAGATGTTGGTGGACGGCGTGGTGAAGCTGATGCCGCTGGTGACGGGCAACGATGCCAGCGTTGAAGCGGAAACCACCATCAAGGCGCCGGCCGTCCATCCCGGGCAGGATAAAGAAGTGGCGCCCGGCAAGAAAGTGTCCGACATTGTCAAGGCCAGCTATGCCGAGGCGAACAAGGCCGGCGAAGAGGCGCGCCAGAAGGGCGCGGATATGTCCAAGCCGGGCGTTCATCAGATGACGGGCGAGATGCCGGCGTTGGATTATCTGGATATGCTCGGCAAGACGCGCGGCCAGGTGGATGAGTTCATGCGCTTCGCGGAGATGTATCGCAAGCTGGCCAGCAAATACAATTTTGAAGACGACGGCCTGACCATCCCCGGCGCGGTCTGGCTGGCGATGATTAAGAATATGAAGAACTCCGGCTATGTGGCCAAGAATTTGCCCAAGGGGCCGGATGGGCGCTTCTTGCTGCGGGTGGATGGGCCCGGCGGCAAGCAGGTGCGCGAGGCGCTGCTGGAAAAGGGCATCCAGGGCATGCAGGTGTTCATCAGCCACGCCGAGAAGAATCTCGACAAGGTGGTGACCGAGGTGAAGAAAAGCGGCACCAAGACCTGGGCCTTTTGGTCGGGCGGCAAGGTGGCGGAGCTGGCCGCCAAGAAGTATGCCGGCGGCGGGCTGGTGCTGGAAGGCAGCGTCGGCTCGTGGTTTGAAAAGATTTGGAGTTTTGAGCATCTGACGGGCGTGTCGGATATGATCCTGTGGACCAGCATGTCGGAGATGTACGCGCGCAAGGCGGCCGAGAACTATGCTGAATTCAGCTTCCTGGGCTACATGGGGCCTGGCGCGACCAAGGAAACGACCGTCTGGAAAAACATCGAGCAGCCGGCGTTGATCGAGGTGCTGAACGTTCAGAAGCAGCTGCCGGTGCCCAAGGTGCGCTGGTTTGTGTGCCGGACCAGTTGGACGGCCAGCCCGACCGGCCGCGATACGAACAAGAAAACGGGCGAGACGGGCACCTGGACGGGCTTGAGCGATGCGCCGGATGAGATGGGGACGCGCCTATTGGCCGAGGCGGAGTGCATTAAACGCTGGGGCGAATAGGGTCCGGGCGGGGGCGGCGTTTCAGAGGCATGACTCGACCAGCGCAAATGGGGCGCTGGTCGAGTTTTTTTGTGGGCGGGCGGGGCAGCCGTTTTTCTGGGCTGGTCTAACCGGGGTTGTCATGCCGCGTGCGCAGCGTGTTGCGACGCAAGAAACTTAATTCGCGCGGGCTGTCTACTCTGAGTGGTCATGCCGCGCGCGGCATTGTATGACGCCAGAAACTTGCCTTGCCAGCCCTCTACAACTGTCACTCTGAGAGTTTGTGAATTTATTCAATTTCCCGCAGATTTTTTGCGCCCAAATGACAAAAGGCCCGCGAATTCGATGTTGGGACGCGATAAA